>CAPZYV010000068.1 GCA_948750805.1 uncultured Bacilli bacterium
CACATTCTGAAGGTTTACATCTTCCTATTGCATCCATATATACCCTTTCATTAGGTTTTATAAGTTTCTCTCCATAATATTCTGAAAAGTAATCATTAATTCCCATACTTTTTAATTTGTTTCGTTGTATTTCTTCAAAAAAATTAGATAAAAGTACAAGTTCATAATCTTGAAGATTACTTAACATTTTTTTAATTGTTGGTCCCTCTTTTGAAATAGCACCTTTTAATTCTTCCGTTAGTAGATGAAAAAAATTATTATCTAAATCAACACCTAATTTCTCGCTAAAAAAACTTAAATATAAATCTATATCATATCTATTATAAGCCTCTTCATATGATAGAATGTTTTTAGCATATATCAAAGCTTTACTACTATAATCCGTAACACCATATTTTTTTAGAGCTTCCTCAATAAAAGGTGTAAAGTTAACGCCTGTTATTAAAGTTCCATCTATATCAAAAATAATTCTTTTAATCAATTAAATCACAACCTCAAATTAATACTATTATATAATATCTATTTAAAAAATGAAAGCATTATTTTTACCACAAATATAAATAATTAAGAATTACATAAATTATAGTTAATAAACTATCTTACAAAAATAAATATTTGCTACTAATTATTTCATAAAAAAAGCGTTTTTAAATCGCTTATTTTTCTTCATAATTATAAACACCATGTAATTTTTCTAAAACTTCATCATCAGGTTGTTCTACTTCCCATTTATTATTATTTTTCTTAACTTTAAATACGACATTATAAGAAATAGTATCTGTCATATCACTCATTTGTTTTAATTTATATTCTACATATTTAGATGCATCATATACACCATCAGTTAAAAATTCATCTTTATGAGAATTTAAATAATCATTAGAATTTTTTTGAGCTTTATAAAAATCATATACGGTAATCTTAACAGTTACTTTAGCATTATCTCCATCATAATCTTCATTTTCTATTGTATACATTAAATCACGATATTGACGTTTTAACGCATCTTTATATTTGTCCTTATTTTTTTCTTCAACAGCTTCTTTATCAACTAACTCATCAATATCTTTTAAAACATTTGTTGATAATCCTTTGTAATCGTTTAAATAATCCTTTACAGCATCTGCAGCTTTATCATTTGAGCAAGCACATCCTACTACTAAAAAAATACAAGTTAAAAAAATAATTATTTTTTTCATATTCACCAATCCTTTATTTATATTATGAGGTATAATATTCTAAATTATACGAAAAATGTTTTTTTTATTTTTTATTTGTAGTATAATAAATATAGGTGAATAGATATGGATACATGGTTACAATATTTAATTATTAGTATAGTTTTAGTTTTAATATGTTTAATAGTATTAAAATTAAGCAAAAGAGATTTTCGAATAGAAGCTAACAAACTTATAGGTTATTTAGGTGGTAAAGATAATATCGTTAGTGCTGAATGTAATATGAGCAGATTTAAAGTTATTTTAAAAGATGTTTCATTAGTTAATAAAGAAGCAATTGAAAAATTAGGTGCTAAAGGTATTGTAGAAATTGATAATCAACTTAAAATAATATTTGGTAAAGAAGCACATCAACTAAAAAGATATATAGATGATATAATTTAAAACAAGACTAGTTTATTATTAGTCTTGTTTTTTTATATGTAATATAACTTGTTTATAAAAATCGTTTATTTAACTGTTGTATTATATAAAGCAACTTCATTTATAAACATCATTCTTAATTATTAATCCAATATCTCTTGAGTTCTTCGTTATCTTTCATAACTATATTTTCTAAAATACCTCCACAGTTTTCAATTACTTTATTACTGCCAATATTTTTGACATTACAAGTAAGTAAAACTTTTTTAATACCTAATTTTTTAGATTCATCTAAAGCAAGTTTAAGTCCAATAGTTCCATAGCCTTTTTTTCTTTCGTTTGGTCTTATAGAATAACCGATATGTCCAGCAAAATTTAGTAAAAAATCATTTAATTCGTGACGAATGTTATATATTCCTAATACTTTACTATCACTACTTCTTATCAAGATATATGTAGTAGCAGCTACTCTATTAGGTAGCAACTCTTCTCCTTTGCTCTCTTTATTTATTTTTTCAAGCCAAATATCAAAATTAGCAAAAGATTCTAAACTAGCCATACCTGCATATTGCCAAGATAAATTATTATCAACTTTTTTCATTTCTTGAAACATGTTCATAATTTCAGTTTCATAACTTTTTTCAACTTTAATTAATTTTAAATTTTTTATATATTTACTTCCTTTCTGGACTTTCTAATTGCTCTTTTAATTTAGTTAAAGTAGCAAGTATTTCCTCAGGCCAACATAATAGTTCAAAATCATAAATATCAGAACTATGGATTTCCGTAGATTCTTTATTAATTTCGCTAATAAGCATCATAACTTCACTTTGTAATGCCTTATATTCATCACAACTATAGATTTTATATATTTCAACTCCATAAAGATTAAAGTAATCTTTTTTATCCATTATTAAATTTTTCGAAAAATCATATATTAAATCGCCAACATTTACAAAAGCACTTAATCTTTTTATACCTTTAGCATCATCTTCATAAGCAATAGTTAAAGTAGAACCATTATAAGTTAACATTAAAATTATTGCATCTGAAAATGTAAACTTAACCCGACTTGGACTTTTTAATATATCATGATTATTAGGATATTCATCAGTTAATAATATAAAAGGAATATTGCCAAGAAAGTAATATTTTCCTGATTTTTTTATCCCCATTCTTCTTGCTAATAAAGCGTCATGAATTATTTCTCCATTAGTAAGCATTGTAAAATTCTCAATAGATTGTTTAACTTGATTAGTTTTTCTTGCTCCATAAAAACGTTGTTCAAAATCTTTAATTCTTGATTCTATTTCTAAAAAGGGAATGCCTAATGATGACCACTCTTGCCGACATCTTTCACTTATACCAACTACTCTATCATATTCACGAGTAGTTATAGTAGTATTTTTACTAATCCATTTTTCCATCTAAAACCCACCTTTAATTAATTTTTAACATAACATAAACTTTATACCCTTTTAAATCTTTTTCATAAATAGCTACTTCTTCATTTTTATACATTAATAAAATATATTTATCTTCTAAATTAAGAGTAATATTATTACCATTTTTTACTTTTTCATATTCAGCATCAACTAAATGATAAATGGGTATATCCAATAAATCTTTAATCTTTGCTAATTTAAAATTATTGTTTTTTACGTCTTCTATATTATAAGAGTTTTTTAAATTAAAATTACCTTGTTTAGTTCTAACTAAACTATTCATAGTCCCAATGGTATTTAAAGAAGTACAAATATCTCTAATTAAACTTCTTATATAAGTACCCTTTTCAACTTTGGTTCTAAATCTAATTATATCATCATGATAAGATAATAATTCTAATTCATAAATATTAACTGTTTTTGTAGGTAATTTTACTTCTATATTATTTCTAGCATATTCATAAAGTTTTTTACCATTAACTTTAATTGCAGAATATATAGGAACTTCCATAACATACTTGCCAATAAATTTTTTAAATACTTCTTCTATATTTTCTTTTTTAACATTAAAATCTTTTTTTTCTAAAACATTTCCCGTAATGTCTAAAGTATCAGTCTTTATGCCTAGTTTAATTTCGGCAATATACTCTTTATCATAACAAGTTAACATATCAACTAATTTAGTATAACGTCCAATGCAGACAACAAGAACTCCTTCCGCTAGAGGGTCAAGAGTTCCTGTGTGTCCTACCTTTTTAGTTTTTAAAACTTTGCCTACAATATTTACAATATCACGAGATGTATAATCTTTAGGTTTATTTATAATTACTAAGCCATTAATCATTTTCGTGTATCTCTTTTATAATACTTTCAATTCTATTGGCATATTCAATAGAATCATCATAAACAAATTCTAAAATTGGTGTATGACGAATATCGAGACGATTTGCTACTTCAGTTCTAATAAAAGCGCTAGCTTCATTAACTTCTTTAACAAGAATCTTTTTATCCATTTCACTTAAAGATGTAAAATATACTTTAGCATAGCTTAAATCACGAGATACTTTACAACCAGTAATAGTTATAGATTTTAGAATGTTATCTCTTGCTTCACTAAAAATAATTTCGCTAATAACTCGCATCATGTCTGATGATATTTTAGCTATTTTATGATTTGGCATTAAAGACCCACCTCAACCATTTCAAAACATTCAATAACATCACCAATACGAATATCACTATAGTTATCTAAAGTAATACCACATTCAAATCCTTTTTTTACTTCCTTAACGCTATCTTTTTCTCTTTGAATAGAAGCAATTTTACCTGTATAGATAATTACACCGTCACGAATTAGACGAGCTTCTGCATTATTTTTAATTATACCATCTAAAATATAACTTCCAGCAATATTTCCAACTTTATAGAATTTAAAGATTCTTCTAATTTCTGCACTTCCTAAAACTTTTTCTTCATATTCTGGGTCTAACATACCTTTCATCGCAAGTTCAATTTCTTCAATACATTTATAAATGATGGTATAAAGACGAATATCCACATTATATTCTTTAGCTATTTCTTTTGTATTATTTGAAGGGCTTACATTAAATCCAATAATGATAGCATTAGAAGCATTAGCTAGAACAACATCACTTTCTGTAATAGTACCAATTCCAGAACGAATTACATTAATTTTAACGCCTGATACATCGATTTTTAATAAACTGTTTTTAACAGCCTCTTCACTTCCACGTACGTCAGCTTTTAAAACAACATTAATTTCTTTTTGACCTTCATTAATCTTACTAAATAAATCATCTAAGGATATAATATCCTTTTTATATTTATTATCTTTAGCTAAAACAGCTCTTTTTTCTGCTATATCTTTTGCTTCATGTTCTGTTTCAAAAGCCATGAATTTATCACCAGCACTAGGATTTTCATTTAAGCCAGTTATTTCTACTGGAGTTCCCGGAGCTGCTGTAGTAATAGATTCTCCTAAATCATTTTTCATGGTACGAACTTTACCAAAAGTAGTTCCAACGACAATAGGGTCGCCTAAACGTAAAGTACCATTAGTAATAAGTAAACTAGCTATTCCACCAATATTTTTATCTTGGCGTGATTCAATTACAGAACCTACTGCA
>CAPZYV010000069.1 GCA_948750805.1 uncultured Bacilli bacterium
TATGTTCTTACTACAATAATATGTAATTAAGAAATATCCTCCATATATTACTATTAAAAATATTGCTGTCATTATAATTGATGGAAGAAGTCCAGTTGTTCCAAACGTTTCAAGAATGTTAACACAGAACTTAATACCAAAGTAAGAATGAACTATAGCAATTATAAGTGGGAACATGAAAAATATTGCAATTTGTCTAAATAATGCTTTATTAATCATCTTCTCGTCTGCTCCTAACTTCCTTAACATCCTAAATCTCTCTTTGTTATCAGTTGATTCAGAAAGTTCTTTTAAGGCGAGTATTGCAGCAGAAGCAAGTAAGAATATTATTCCTAAATATAGTCCAATAAAAGTTACTAATGCTCCTAATCCAGTTGATGATTCTGCAATTTCTAATCTAGTATTTACCGAAGTTAAACTAGTATTATTCCAAGTTTCTTTACTAAATTTTCTAATCTTATCATCAATTTTTTGTTTTTCTTCTTTAGTATTTACTTTATAATTTCCGACTAACACTTTGTGGCTTACCATTAACTCATCTACTACTTTATCAGGAACAAGAATTATTCCATCATTTATATGATTTGATGATAAATCAACAAATCCATCCTGACATGAATCATACTTTGTTTTATAAGTTTTATTATTTATAGTAATCGTTTGACCATTTTTTAAAGTTTTATTTCTAATTTTAACCATGCTTTCAAAGTCTGCGATAACTAAATACTCATCTTCTTTTAAAGTATAAGTTTTATTTCCATAAAGTTTTGCAACTTTGTTATAATCACTTACTTTCATAATAGTTTCCTTCGAATCATATCTTAGAAACTTATATTTTTTTGATATTTCATCAAGATCATCTTTTAAAGAATCCTTCAACATCAACTCTTCTGTTTTATAAATATTAAAGGAAATTACATCTTTTAAATTAGCATCTATGTTAAAACCGTTCTTCTCCATGGTTTCTTTAACACTTAGTTTAGCGTCTTCTTTAATAGCTTCACTTGAATAATCATCTTCGTTTTCAAAAATCATTTTGGTAAGCTGAACATCTATTGGTGCTAACCCATTTAAATTCTTAGTCATTGAGTTTTTAATTGATAAAGCACTAGATGAAACACAAATAGTTACAAATAACATTAAACATATTATGGTCATAGAAAATACCATTGTATTAATCTTACTTGATACTTGTCTTAGTGTAAAACTATTTAATCCTTTATAATAAATCTTTTTAAGACTCATGAATACTTTCAAGATAAGACCTGATAAAGACCAGAATATAAAGAATGTACTTACTCCTCCAAGAGCAATTGGAATAAATATTTTATCAGCAGTATCAAGCTTTGCAAAACCTGCTGTAACTAAATAGTATGCATATCCTAAAGCTGTGCAAGATATAATAAATACTATAGTGCAAATCCATGGATTTTTAAGTTTTATCTTTTCACTTTTTTTAGAAGATCTAATAAGGTCTATTAATTTACATTTACCTATTATGATAGTATTAAATATCATTACAAGTAAGTACATTATTCCAAAGTAAATTAAGGTTTTTATACATGCTGCTTTAGAAAATACAAAGTGAAAGTCAGTCATATCCGCTTCAAACATATTTGCAACTAAAACACTCATTGCTTGAGATAAAACAAAACCTAATCCTAGACCAACAATTAATGATATAACTCCTATGAATAAGGTTTCAAAAAATAATATTAATGATATTTTTCTTTTACTCATACCAAGAGTTAGATAAATGCCAAATTCTTTATTTCTTCTCTTTATCAAAAACCTAGATGCATAAATAATTAAAAATCCTAATATAACTGATACGAACACACTAACACCAGATAGCATATTAGTCATTAGTTTAATTATTTCAGTCATGTTTGCGGTTGTTTTAAGCATTACTGTTTGACTATCAATTGCGTTAAACACGTAAAAGATAGCAACACCTAATATTAGAGTAAAAAAGTAAATAGCATAATCTTTAATACTCTTTTTTATGTTTTTAAGAGATAGTTTAAAGAGCATCGTTTAAATCACCACCTAAGAGCGTTACAACGTCTATAATCTTATCAAAGAACTCTTTTCTAGTATTTTTACCCTTATGTATCTCATTAAAAATCTTACCATCTTTAATAAAGATTACGCGGCTAGCATAAGACGCTGTAAAAGCATCATGGGTTACCATTAAAATAGTTGCCTTCTTTTCACTATTTAAATAATTAAAACTTTCAAGTAGCATCTTAGAAGATTTAGAATCTAATGCACCAGTTGGTTCATCTGCTAGTATTAACTTTGGATCAGTTATAATTGCTCTAGCTGATGCTACTCTTTGTTTTTGACCGCCACTCATTTGGTAAGGATACTTTTTAAGTACGCTAGTTATTCCAAGGTCACCTGCTACTTTTTTTATTCTTCTATCTATTTCTTTTGCACCTACGTTTTGAATAGATAATGCAAGTGCTATATTTTCATAAGCTGTTAAGGTATCAAGTAAGTTAAAGTCTTGAAATATAAAACCTAACTCTTCCCTTCTAAATTTATTTAATTCATTTCCTTTTAACTTAGTAATGTCTCTACCTGCAACATAAATATGTCCAGAAGTTACGTTATCAATTGTTGAAATAAGGTTTAAAAGCGTTGTCTTACCAGATCCTGAAGCTCCCATTATTGCAACAAACTCACCAGGTGCAACCTCAAATGATATATTGTCAACTGCTTTGGTAAGAGAACCTCTATTACCATAATACTTTTCAATTTTATCAATTTTTAAAATATTTTCCATAATATTTCTCCTTTCATCATCCATTTTAAATGATGATATAGTAGTTAGTCGTTTTTTCAAAGTTACAAAGTATTACAAATTTGTAATGTTATTTAACTACATCAAAATAGAGATTTTTACAAAAAGTTATAATTACTCTTGTATATTCATTTTCTTTAGATTCTATTTTTATTTTGTGCCCTAATTTATCACACAAGCTTTTTGCAATAAATAGACCCATGCCGGTCGATTTAGATTTTATTCTTCCGTTTTGTCCTGTAAAAGATTTTTTGAAAACAAGCGGAATATCAGAATCTGAAATACCAATACCATTATCTTCAATAATTAAATCTAATTTATCTTTGTAATTCATCATAGAAATTTTAATATATGAGTCTTTAATATCTTTTTTATATTTAATACTATTATTAATTATTTGATTTATTATGAATTCTAACCACTTAGAATCAGTTGATACATTAAATGCTGATGTATCAACTATTAAATTTATATTGTTTTCTAGTATGTCGTCTTTGTTTTTTAATAATACCTTATTAATTATCTTTTTAAGTGATACTTCATTTATCAAATAATCTTTTTCAGCAGTTTCTTGTCTTACGTAGTAAAGAATTTGTTCGACATAGTTTTCTATTCGTTTAATTTGACTTATTTGTTCTTTGCTAAATTCGTTTTTATGATTATGCTGCATTAAGACAAGTGATGAAATTGGTATTTTTACCTCGTGGATCCACATTTCTACGTATTCTTTGAAATCATCTACTTGTAATTTTAAGTTTTTAACGTTTTCACTCATCGATTTGTTTATTTCGTAAAGTGCTTCATAAAGCAATTTTCCTTCGTAAAAGTTTGGTTTTTCTAAAGTCTCTAAAACAAGGTATGCTTTATCAAGATTTTTAATATTAACTAATAATTCATTATAGAACGATTTCTTTTTAAAAAAGTCTATTAGAATGCTTAATATAAAGAAAATAAAAATAATAACTGATACTGAGATAATAAGTTCTTGTTTTAATTTAAAAGCTAAAAATAAGAAAATGATAAAGGCATAAGAAAATATAAATAAATATATATACCAAAACTTATCTTTTAAATAACTTCTAAAATTCATGATAAAATGTATCCTATCTTTTTTCTAGTTTCTATTATATTTTCATATCCTACTTCTTTTAGCTTGCTTCTTAATCTACTTACGTTAACGGTTAATGCGTTATCGTTTATGTATTCATTATTGTTCCATAAATCAGTCATAAGTTCATCTCTTGTAACTATTTTATTTTGATGATTTAGAAGATAGTTAAAGATAATCATTTCGTTTTTTGTTAGAATTATTTCTAAATCACCTTTTTTTATAGTACCTTTTTGCATATTTATTTTTAAATCTTTATAGCTTAATAGTGGTGATGTGTTTTCGCTACGCTTTAAAACCGCTCCTATTCTAAGAAGCAAGATGTTTGGATTATATGGCTTAGTTATATAATCGTCTGCCCCAAAAGAAATTGATAGGGCTTCATCTGTTTCTGAGTCTCTACTTGTTACCATTATTATAGGTACATCAGACTCTTTTCTAATTTCTTTAACTAAAACTTCTCCATTTATATATGGAATATTTATATCTAATAATATTAAATCTGCATTTTTTTCTAAAATAATTTCTAAAGCATTTTTAAAATCATCTAAAACAAGTGCCTCATAACCAGATTCTTCTAATAATTCTTTTAAATTTCTTCTTACTACTTCATCATCTTCTACTATAAGTATTTTTTTCATGTTATCACCAATTATATTATAACACGTATAAATTCTTTTATCACATTACAATAATGTAAGAAAAATTTAATTTTTTTATTTTACTAAATTTAATTTTTGCTTCTTATACAGTAATATAAAAATCAGAAAAGTCCTATATAAAAAATTATTTCTGCTATAAATTATGTTCAAAAATATATTTTTTAGTGATTTGCATTAATATTTTACTTGTGTTATTATGCGCTTGGAACGTTTATACACTTGGGTGTCAGCCTACTATTTTCGAAAGGAATAGGAGGTTATTGATGTATGAAAAAACGAATCTTTGTTATCAAAGTCCTTCGTTATATCACCATCATTTTATTTCTATTATTAGCAATAATAATTGTAATAAAAAAATGACACCAGCATTAAGCTAGTGTCAAAACCAAACATTTGGGGCTGACATTCAAATAATGAACGTTCTCTTTTATTTTATGAGAAATCCCCGTATGTATTCATAATAACATAACTTATATTTTTTTTCAATATACAAATATGGAGTTCTAATATAAAAAGAAAAATCACCTAACTAATGCTAGTTAGGTGAAACCCATTTTTATGTCAACACTCAACAC
>CAPZYV010000070.1 GCA_948750805.1 uncultured Bacilli bacterium
TTACTATCTTCCTTTACTTTTTTCATTTTACTACTTTTATTTTTTCGTTTCATTAGCTTCGACAATACATGTCATTTTTTCCCTTTACATTCCCCTTATTTTTACATGATTTTCCTATCATTTATTTATACTATACAATATTGTTAATATATTTTCAATATTTTTGTGATTATTTTTAACTTTCTTTTTGATATATTCTGCGACTATGAAAAAATGTTATAAAGAGAGTTGAAAATATGAAAAATAATTTAACAATAATTGAGGAACGGATTAAAAATCTTCGTGATAGAAATATGCATACGCAATATGAACTTGCTAAAAAAATGAAAGTTTCAAGAAATTTAATTTGTCTTTGGGAAAATGGTTATGCTAATATTTCTTTAAGACAAATAATTAAATATTGCTCTATTTATAATGTCCCATTAGACTATATTTTAGGAATAATTGAGGAACCTGATAATAAAAATTTTAAATATATTAAAAAACTAGAGTTAAAATATGTAGGTATTAAGCTTCGTGAAATAAGAAAAAGCTTAAGCTTGACTCAAGATAAGTTTGCCAAAAAAATTGATACAAAAAGAAGTAGTATTAGCTATTATGAAAGTGGAAAAATGATGATTTCAACTGCTGATTTAAAACAAATTTGTGAAACTTTTGGTTATAGTGCCGATTATATTGTTGGCAATACAAAAGAATGTATTAAAAGAAATATAAAAAATAAAATTAAAACAAAAGAAATTAAAGAATTTATGACAAATTAAAAAATGGTTTAGCACCATTTTATTTTATAATTGATTCTAATGCAAGAATAATCATATCATTTAATTTAGTTTCTCTATCTTTAGAGCTTAAAACTGTTTTAGAATATTTGGAATCTACAACAGTCATTAAAGTTGTTGCTTCGCAATCCATGGAATTAGCTACATGAATTAAACCAAAAGCTTCCATTTCTTCCGCAAGAATTTCATAACCACTTGGGATTCTATTTAATACTCTGTCAAAGTCTATATATGGACCAAAAACATCCATAGTTGTAGTCATACCATATAGTATATTTTGGTCTAATTCATCCGCAGTATTTAAAACCATTTTATTTAAGCTTTTATTTGCTTCAACTACATTGCCAACATAGTTATTATATGTATAAGCAAAATTTGATTCTGAATACACATTTTTAGTTAATATAATATCTCCGATGTCAGCTTTTGGACTTACTGCTCCACAAGTACCTATACGGATTATTTTTTTAACATTAAAATAATGAATTAGTTCAAAAACATAAATACTAGCGCTTGGCATACCCATACCATGAGACATGACTGTTACCATTTTTCCTTTATATTCACCAGTATAGCCATACATGTTTCTAATACTAGTTACTAATTTAGCATTTTTCAAATAGGTTTCAGCTATATATTTAGCTCGAAGTGGGTCACCTGGCATTATAACAATTGGCGCTATATCACTATTACTTTCAACTTTAATATGAATTGGTTCTTCGCCAATAAACATACTAATCACCTCTTTATTATAATATACCATAAAAGAAGAAAAATATTAAGTTCATTTTAATACCATTTACATTTACTTTAATTCTCTTGCTAATCTTTTTTTATCCATTTCTAAGCATTCACGAAATTCTGGAGTGCTTAATGAATCTAAGTGATAGCCAAAATTAGGTGAATCTATTCCTTGTAATAGTGAAAAAAGATTTTGTTTAATTTCATCACTTAGGTTAAGAGACATTATAGTTTTATAAAATATAGTAGGATTATTTTTATATAAAGAGACAAAATCAATATTATAAAGGTAACTTAAATAAATAAGATATGTTTCTAAAGTTAGTTTCCCATCATTGGCTGTGACAATCTTAGATTCAACTGGAACAATCAATTCCCTATTTTTAGTAAAATAAAAATCTGGTATGCCAATACTACTTAAACTTAGTTTTTGTGCATGTAATTTAGCTAAATCACGTTCAAAAGTAGCAATGTGAAGAAGTTTTAATTGAGTCTTTATTATTTGTCTTTCTTCAATTACTTTCTGGAGATTAATTGAACTATCTGGGATATGATTAGTGATAGTTTCTAATTTTATTTTTGGTGGCATTTTAAAACCTCTCTTTCTTATAAGAGAAGTTTATGATTTTTATTTTTATTTATGCATTAATTTTTCTTCTATTCTAATTAACCGATTATATTTAGCTATTCTTTCACCTCGTGACATAGAACCTGTTTTTATATAAGGTATAGCTAAACCAACAGCAAAATCAGCAATAAATGTATCTTCTGTTTCCCCACTTCGATGAGATATTATCATTTTATAATTTTTACGTCTAGCATCTAAAACGGTTTTAATCATTTCTGTTACAGTTCCAATTTGATTTGCTTTTAATATAATAGCATTACCAGCACCCATTTTTGAAGCATGATTTAAATATTTAATATTAGTAGCAAAGTAGTCATCACCAACAATCATTACTTTTTCACCAATTAATTTAGTTAAAATGGCTAATGATTCAAAATCTTCTTCATAAAACGGGTCTTCAATACTAATGATAGGATAAGTGTTTACAAGTGTTACATAATATTTGATTAATTCATCACTGGTCATATTGGTATTATCAATTCTATATTTATGGGTATTTTTATCAAATATTTCACTAGCAGCGACATCAAGGGCTAAGAAAATATTTTTTCCTGGAATATAACCAGCATCTTTAATAGCTTGCATTATTAAATCAAGAGCTAGAGTATTATAAGCAAGATTTGGTGCAAATCCGCCCTCATCTCCGACAGCAGTATTTAGATTTTGTTCTTTTAATATTTTTTTTAAAGCATGAAATATTTCACTAGCAGCTCTAATACGTTCTTTAATCGTAGGTACAGTAGGAACTATCATAAATTCTTGAATATCTAAATCATTGTCAGCATGCTTACCACCATTAATAATATTTACGAAAGGAATTGGCATACAAACTTTACCACTACTTAAATAGGCATATAATTCTTTATTTTCTAATTTAGCTGAAGCTTTTATAATAGCAAGGGATACAGCCAATATGGCATTAGCACCTAAATTATCTTTATTCTCTCTCCCATCTAAATTTATTAATTTTTTATCAATTTGTATTTGGTCTAATTCTTGATTTATTAAATTATCTTTAATAATAGTATTAATATTATTAACTGCTTTTAGAACACCTTTTTTATGATATCTATTATCATTGTCTCTTAATTCGATGGCTTCTTTTTGACCGACTGATGCTCCGCTTGGAACAGATGCTAAAGCACTTATACCATTATCTAAAAAAATTTCGGCCTCGACAGTTGGATTTCCTCTACTATCTAATATTTCTCTGCCAATTATATTTATGATTTTTGCCAAATATAGTCACCCACTTCTTATAATAAAAGTATATCAAAAACATATTGATTTTGTTAAAAATTTATGAAATATTTTTTACTTTTAACTATATATTTACACTATCTTTTATTATATTTAGTATATCCGGATTTTTCCAAGTTAATTATGCTTTTTTTATAGACTTAAAGATTTTATTTTGTTACAATTTAATTATGGTGGAAATAATGAATTATAAAAGTTATATAAAAATAAATAACGATAACTTACAATACAATATTAACTATTTAAAAAATAATTATAATTATAAATATTATATTTTTGATGTTAGTAACAATGCTTTTAATCATGGGATGTATCTTATTAAATTTCTTAATGATACTATTAATTATTTATACGTTAATAGTTTTAATGATATAAAATTAATTAGAAAATATAATAAAGAAATACCAATTATTTTTGAATCTAATTGGTCAATAGATAATATTTTAGATTTTATTAATAATGATGTTATATTAGTTATTAATAGTTTAGAAGAATTAAAAATGATAGCGAAAGAAAGTTTATTTGCTTCTTTAAATATTATTTTAAATATTGATGTAAATGATTATGTAGGATTTAGCAAAAAAGACCAAATTAAAGATGCTATCGAAATGATAAAAGGAATTGATAAATTGAATTTGCTTGGAATAAAAGCGAAAATTAATGAAAAAGATTATAATGATTTTATGTATATTATTAATCCTTTGTTACATCTTCAATTAAAGTTATTTATATTAAATCATGAAGATGATAAAAATAAAATTAAAAATTCTAATGCTATTATTTTAAATAAGTCTATTTATGGTATTAATAATAAATATACATTATTTAATAAATCCGAAAATACTTTTAAACAAATTTTGGAACTATACTCTAAAATTACTAAAATAAAAAAAGAAGTTAAAGGCAAAAAAGAAAAATATATAGGAGTAATCTCTTTTGGTTTTTCTAATGGAATGTTAAAAAATATAAATAAAGTTTGGATTAATAATAAGTTATATGATATTTTAGAAATTAAAGATAATTATACGCTTATTTCAATTAATGAAAATATTAAAATAAATGATACGGTAGCAATTACTAGTAATATGAATCCACTAAATAATTATCTAGATAGTAATTTATTATATTTTAATATATTAAATAATCATTTATCTATATTATATAAAGATTATAGTAACGAAGATACTTTTATATTTTAATTTCTTATTTCAGTGGTAAAATGAGTGCTATAATTTTACGCCATTAGCTATGCTAGTGGTTTTTTGATGGTTTAAAAACAATTAAAAAAAGCCTTATTAAAGGCTTAATTTCTAAAATGGTGGCTCGCGAGAGATTCGAACTCTCGACCCTTTGATTAAAAGTCAAATGCTCTACCTACTGAGCTAGCGAACCAAAGATGGCTGCCTCGGCTGGATTCGGACCAGCGGAATGTCAGAGTCAAAGTCTGATGCCTTACCACTTGGCTACGAGGCAATAATAGAAATGGTGGAGGGACATGGATTTGAACCATGGAACCCGAAGGAACAGATTTACAGTCTGCCGCGTTTGACCACTTCGCTATCCTCCCACAATTAATGGTGCCGACAGAGGGAGTCGAACCCCCAACCTACTGATTACAAGTCAGTTGCGCTGCCAGTTACGCTATGTCGGCAAAAAAATAAAATGGTGGGCGCTATAGGACTCGAACCTATGACCCCCTGCTTGTAAGGCAGGTGCTCTAACCAA
>CAPZYV010000071.1 GCA_948750805.1 uncultured Bacilli bacterium
AAAGATTAGATTATGCAATTAAACATTTTAATAATAAAGGTTTTAATATTATGGAAACTGCTAATGTTAGAACTGGGGATAAGGGAAGAAGTTCAAGTAGTAAAACTCAAGCGAAAGAATTAGAGAGTTTATATTTGAATTCTGATGTTAAAATGATAATTTGTGCTGCTGGCGGTGAATTTGCGATGGAAATGCTTCCAGAGTTTAATTTTGAAGTTGTAAAAAATAATCCCAAATGGTTGCAAGGATATTCTAATCCAACATGCCTAACTTTTACAATAACTACTAACTATGATATAGCAACTATTTATGGAACAAATTTTGCTGCTTTTGGTATGACGCCTTGGCATAAATCATTGGAAGATAACTTTCAAATATTACAAGGAAATATAATAACCCAAAATAGTTATCCTAAATATGAGTCAGGCTATACTAAATATATAATTGGAAACGAACCTTATCTTTTAGATAAAAAAGTTAAGTGGGAAAATTTAAATGATGAAGATATAATTCAAATGCAAGGTCGAATTATAGGAGGCTGTATAGAAGACTTATCTGAACTAGCTGGTACACCTTTTGATAAAACTTTAGATTTTATTGAACGTTATCAAGAAGATGGGGTAATTTGGTATTTCGATAATTTTGGATTGACTAGCGAAAGTATCATCAGAACATTATGGAAATTTAAAATAATGGGGTGGTTTAAATATACTAAAGGAATTATATTTGGTAGAAATTTTGCAGAAGTAAGTTATTGTGATATTAGTTTTAAAGAAGCTCTTAAACATGCTTTAAATGAATTAAATATACCTGTTATTATTAATGCTGATATCGGTCATGTATCACCTAGAATGACAATCATTAATGGAGCTATTGCTTATGTTGAATGTAAAAATGGAAAAGGTAGTATTCAATTTATTCTTAAATAATAGTAAATATCTTATATGTATTGTCTACCTATAGAAGATATTTAATTTCTTACAAAATTAGATGTCATTTTTTATGGCTATTACTAAAAAGTAAGTAGGAATAAAATATAGATTGACTTTAAAATCTTTTTTTCATTAAAAGTTTTAGTTTTGGTTTTATCAAGCTTCCGTTTAGCTTAGAGGTAGACACTTAAGATACTGAATCTTCCAAATTAAATATAACTGACAAATTAGTAAATATGTCTATTTTTTCTAAAGAATATATGTAAAAAAATATTCCCTTTAATTTACATCCCATATTATCCATGGTATAATTATTTAGTAAGAACAAAAACTAATAATAGGAAGTTTTTGTAAGAAAGTAGGATAATATATGTGCGGAATAGTTGGCTTTATAGATAAAGAAAAAAACAAAGATAAAATAATTAAAAAAATGGCTGATAGAATTATTCATCGTGGACCTGATGGTGAAGGTTATTATACAGACATAAATGTAGCACTTGGTCACCGTCGATTATCTATTATAGATATTAATGCAGGTAAACAGCCAATGTATAATGAAGATGAAAATATAGTTATTGTTTTTAATGGGGAAATTTATAATTATAAAGCTTTAATGAACGAACTTAAAAAGAAAAAACATAAATTCACTACGAAATGTGATACAGAAGTATTAGTTCATGGATATGAAGAATGGGGTAGTGATTTACCAAATAAATTACGTGGGATGTTTGCTTTTGCTATCTGGGATAAAAAGAATGAAACTTTATTTTGTGCTCGTGACCATTTTGGTATTAAACCATTTTATTATTATGTAAATGATGGCACTTTTATGTTTGCATCAGAAATTAAATCTTTTTTAGAACATCCTAAATTTACTAAAGAATTAAACAAAGAACTTTTAGCACCATATTTAACATTTAGTTTTACACCAACAACAGAAACGTTTTTTAAAGGTGTAAATCGTCTTAATCCTGGATATAGCTTAACTTACAAAAATGGCGAAATTAAAATAGAAGAATATTATGCTTATGATTTTAAAGAACAAAAAAGAAGTTATGAAGAGGCAGTTAAAGAAATTAGTGAAATAATGGAAGATTCAGTTAAACATCATTTAGAAAGTGATGTCGAGGTAGGTTCATTTTTATCTAGTGGTATAGATTCTTCATATATTGTTAGTTTAGCTCGCCCTGATAAAACATATACAGTTGGTTATGATATTCCTAAATATAGTGAAATAGCTTATGCAGAAGATTTAGCAAATCGCTTAAATATTGAAAATATAAGTCGTAAAATAAATAAAGATGAATATATGAAAATTGTTCCTAAAATAATGTATCATATGGACGAACCTTTTTGTGATGCAGCATCAATTGCACTATATTTCTTATCTGAACTTGCTAGTCGCGATGTTAAAGTAGTTTTATCCGGTGAAGGAGCAGATGAATTTTTTGCAGGATATAATACTTATCGTGAAACAGTAGACATGAGCTTTTATAATAAAATACCATATTTTATGCGTCATGTTGTAGCAACCATTCTGGGTTATCTTCCAGAATTTAGAGGACGTAACTTTTTAGTTCGAAGAGGTACTAAATTAGAAGATGAATATATTGGTATGAACCGAGTATTTAGTGATAAAGAGGCTAGTAAAGTAATAGGTCATAAAAACAAGATTAAAAATAAAGATTTAACTTCGCCAATTTTTAATAAATTTA
This sequence comes from uncultured Bacilli bacterium, assembly GCA_948750805.1. The sequence goes on from CAPZYV010000071.1 coordinate 2,648, forward strand.
AAGATAAAAATGATTTAATTAAAATGCAAGCGATAGATATAAATTTTTGGTTAGTAAAAGATATTTTACATAAAGCTGACCGCATGACTATGGCTAATTCTTTAGAGCTTCGTGTTCCTTTTATTGATAAAGAAGTTTATAATTTAGCAAGTTCTTTAGAAATGGATAAAAAAGTAACTAAAGAAAATACCAAAGTAGCTTTAAGAGATGCAGCTAAAAAAGTTATCCCAAATGAATCATATAAAAAGAAAAAGTTAGGGTTTCCAGTGCCACTTCGAGCTTGGATGAGTGAAGAAGATGTTCATAAAGAAATTGAATCTACTTTTAAACAAGATTTTGTTAAAGAATTATTTGACCAAAAATATATTATGAAACTTTTAGATAATTCTTTAAAAGGTAAAAAAGATACTTATAAAAAAGTATGGGCTATTTATGCATTTATAAAATGGTATGAAGTATTCTTTTTAGATAAGGACTTTAATTAATAATAAAGGAGGAAAAATATGTACCGTAATACTTATGCTTTAATTAATAAAGATATTATTAAAGAAAATGTAGAAGAAATAAAAAGTAAATATAATACTTATAAATATTATATTGGTGTGGTAAAAAATAATGCATATAGTCATGGTATTGATATAATTCCTTCTTTAATAAATGGGGGAATAAATTATCTTGCAGTATCTAGTCTTGATGAAGCAATGAATATTAGAGCAGCTTATAAAGATATTTCGATTCTTATTTTAGAACCCATAGATTTAAAATTTATAGATGTTGCAATCAAGAATAAAATCACGATTACAATTGAGAGCTTAGATTATTTAAAAGAGCTTTTAGCTAAAAAAATAAGTAAAAAATTAAAAGTACATTTTAAAATTGATTCAGGTATGAATAGATTAGGTTTTAAAAATAAAATAGATATTGAAGAAGCTTATGCTTTAATTAATGAAGATAAATATTTAGAATTAGAGGGAATTTATACACATTTTGCTACAGCTGGACGAGGCGATATTTATTATAATAAACAATTAAAAAAAGTATTATATTTATTAATGGGTATTGATTTAAAAAAGATTCCGATTATTCATTTTGATAGAAGTTTAACTTTTGTTAGTCATGAAAAAATTTCTTGTGTTAATGGGATAAGATTAGGAGTTATAATGTATGGCTTTAGTGGTAGTGTTAAACCAAATTTAACTTTTAAAAATAAATTAAAACGAAAATTATTAAAAAGGGAAATAGATTATATAAGTGAAAATGACCTTAATTTAAAAACTGCTTTTAGTCTTTATTCTAGTGTTATAGCTATAAGAAAAGTAGATACTGGTGAAAGAGTAGGATATAATGCAAGTTATATAGTTGATAGTCCTAGTTTTATTGCAACAATTGCAATAGGGTATGCTGATGGGGTTTCAAAAGATTATGGTTATGTAGTAATTAATAATAAACGCTATCCTATAGTAAGTGACTCTATGGATATGATTATGGTTAAAGTAGATGAATCAGTTAAAGTAGGAGATACTGTGGAGATTTTTGGAGAAAAAATTTCTATTAATGAAACTAAAAGTAGATTGAAAATAAATGGTTATCACTTATTTAATATGATAACTAGTAGAGTACCAAGAATTTATAAAGAGGAAAATAAAAAGTAATTAAGGAGAATTATTATGGATTTTGAAGTATTAATTTTAGGAACAGACCCTAATAGTTATTATATGTCAAGGTGTTGCTATGAAGCTTTTCATAAAAAACCTTATGTTATTGGTAGAAGTCCACTTTCTTTTACAACATATTCTAATATTTTAAATGTTTCTTATGAGGAAGATATTTGGAGTGAAGAAGGCTTTTTAAGGGTATTAGATAAGTTTGCTAAAGAACATAATAGTAAAATTATTTTAATTAGTACTAATGAAACATATACCGAATTTGTTAGTGCTAATAAAGAAAAGTTAAATAAACGTTATATTTTTAATTTTCCAGATACGGAAGTTATTAAAAGCTTAACCAATAAAGAAAATTTTTATAAGACTTATCAAAATAGCAAATTAACGTTTCCCAATACTATTTATTATGATTGTACTAAAAAGAGTAAAATACCTGATAATTTAATTTATCCTATTGTTTTAAAACCTGCTAATGTTGTTATATATAATCATATATCTTTTGCTGGTAAAAAGAAAATATATAAAATAGAAAGTTATGATGAACTTAAAAGAGTAGTAAGCTTAATTAAAGAAAATGGCTATAATGATAAGTTAATTATGCAAGAGTTTATTCCCGGGGGAGATGATGCTCTATTTGATGCTGTTTTATATGTAAATACTAAAGGTAAATGTGAATTTATGACTTTTGCCCAAATTGGATTACAAGAAAGAACTTCTAATATGGTTGGCAATGCTGCTGTATTAATTAATGGCTTTAATACAACTAAAGGTGATGT
>CAPZYV010000072.1 GCA_948750805.1 uncultured Bacilli bacterium
CATTTATGGCAAGTATTTCTTCATCAGTATACACTTTATCTGTATAATATTTAATCTTATTTGTTGCGGCATTAAAATATGCATACTCATTTTTCCATGAGCCATCTGCAAATAGTACTAAAGATTTATAATCTTTACTTAAAATATCACTTCCCATATATAATCTTGAATCATAATCTAATCCAAATAAATTACCAATTGTTGGAGTAAAATCAATATATGAAGTATATTCTTTAAAATGTTTTGCCGTCATATTTTTATTATAAATAATAAATGGTACTTGGTCAGCATTATAATCTACATTTAAATCTTTATTCAAAACTTTACTTAAATTAGATGTTGAAATAGCATATGGATAATGGTCAGCATATAAAGCAATAACAGTATCATCCAACAATCCTCTTTCTTCAAGACCATTTATTAATGTGCCAATCGCATTATCTACAATTTTTAAACGAGACATATAACTTCTTACATCAGAAGGTAAACTTTTATCAAATAAATCAAAATATTCATCACTAAATATGCGTGAAACGTTATATGGTTGATGACTTGTAACTGTTGTAATCCATGACATAAACGGTTTAGCAGTATCTCTTTTATCTAAAACACTTAAATAATACTTCATCATTAAATCATCACTAGCCCAATCACCATACTGATGCCCATAAGGTATTTTCATATCCTGAACTTTATAGAAGTGACCACTTCCCATATTTTTATGAATAGTAGTGCGATAATAATATGCATCAAAATGATTATGAAAACTATTAGTTTCGTAACCTTTATTATTAAATAAATTAAATATGCTTTCAAAATATTTATTATTTTTATAAATATTAGAAGTACAATTATTATAAATAGTATAAAGAGAAGTCATACCACTTAATTCATTATTACCTGTAGAACATGAATTACGAGGAGAATAATAATTATCCCAAGTCCATCCTCCAGAATAAATTTTAGCCATATTAGGATAATATTCTGGATAATCTAAAATAATATTACTGCCAGACTCAATCATTATAGCAATAAAATTCTTATTATCAAACATTCCTGTATATTCATTAGTTAAACTAACATTATTGCTAATAAAATACTTATTTAAAGTGTTTTTGCTTTTATCAGTTTCACTTGCAATAATATTTTTCCAAACATCATTATTTATATTAGTTTTTATGGTATAAGTTGGACCATTTCCCTCATTATCATCTGGTATTTTAATAGGATTTTTAATAGAATCTGGATTATAATCTATTTCAGTATCTAGTTCACTACCAGGAAATAAATATTCTTTAATATCTAAAAAACCAAAGCCAATATAACCAAACTCATTTACAATTAAACTTGGTATAGTCGGTTTTAAAAATATTTCATAAGAACTTATTTTTTGTAAATTATTTTGCATAAACTTAAGCTTCATCGTACCATAATATGCAAATATTAAAATAACAATAATTAAGAAATAAAAGCTTTTAATAGTAGCAATTAAAACTGTTATTTTTTTCTTAGGCAAATCCATCGTAAGTTTTCTATCAAAAATTATATAATATATCAAAACTAATATAAACGGGATTAATAAAAGATAGAAAGTCCAATTAAAACTTTTAATAAAATCCCAAACATAGTTTGAAACAGCACTAGCTTGGCTTTTAACTTGAATTGAAGCATAAACTCCTAAAAAATTATTAAAACCAAGTTCTGCTATACCATAAATAGTTAAAACTAATATAATTATGGGATTAAATATTTTAGCCACAATATTTGGTAAAAATTGTAATATAAAACTAAATAATAAAGCTAAAATATTTATCCCTAAAAAAATTCTTAATCCACTATATGATATAATTGATAAGCTTTCAATATTTCTAAATAAAACTTCTAAAATTAGAAAGGATAAACTAAGTATTACATAATTTTTTAAAAATTTATTTTGCCATATTTTCTTTAATTTTATCATTTTGATTTAACTCCTCTACTACTTTTTGTACTGGTTTATAACTCATACGGTATTCCTCCATTATACCATATTTTTTAATTAATTCCAGATGTTCTTTTGTAGGATATCCCTTGTGTTTTTTTAAATTATATTCGGGATATTTTTTATCCATTTCATACATAATATGGTCCCGAGTGACTTTGGCAATAACACTTGCAGCCGCTATAGAAAGTGATAAAGCATCACCATGAATTATAGGACGTGATGGAATATCTATATCATTTAAACTCATTGCATCACTTAAAATGTATTCTGGTTTAATATTTAAATTTTCAAGAGCAATATACATCGCTTTGCGAGATGCTTCTAATATATTTATTTCATCTATTTCTTGAGGCGAAACAATACCTACTCCAATTGCTAATGCTTTTTTATGCAAAATTTCAAAATATTCTTCACGTTTTTTCTCACTTAATTGCTTAGAATCATTTAAACCTTCAAGCTCATAATTTTTGGGTAAGATTACTGCGGCTGCAACTACTGGTCCACATAAAGGACCTCGACCTGCTTCATCTACTCCAGCAATTAAAGTAATATTATTCTTATATAAATCACGCTCATATTTTAAAAGATTGGATTTAGATTTCATTATCAAAGCATACTCCTTTTATGTATTCGTCTTTTATATCATTAATTATTCGATTACTGATACGTTCATAATCTGGTTCACCAAATTTAATAGCTCCAATTTTATGACCTAATTCATTATAAATCATTTCAAAATCTAATTCAAGTATTCCACCTTTAATATTATATCGTTCTTGTAATTTTTCAGGATAATGCTTATTTAATTTATTTAATATGTGAACTGCTACTTCATTAACATCGAGTATTTCCGTTTTAATAGAGAAAAATGAAGCTAAGTTAAGAGCAATTTCTTGGTTTTCTAATTTAGGCATTAAAATACCTGGAGTATCAAGTAAGACAATATTATGATTAGTTTTAAGCCAAGTAAGGCCTTTAGTAATACCGGGTTTATTTCCGACATTTGCTACTTTTCTACCTGCAAGCTTATTAATAAGAGTAGATTTCCCAACATTTGGAATACCCACTACTAAAGCACGAACTTCCTTTTTATTAAGTCCTTTTTCTTCTCTTTTAGCTTGCATATCCGTCATAAGTTCATGCGTCATATTAATTATTTTTTTAATATCGTTAGCATTAGTTAAATCAGCTAAAACTACTTTACTTCCAAGATTTTCATAATATTTAACCCATTTATCAGCAAGTGCTGGGTCTGTTAAATCCTTTTTAGTCATGATTAATATTTTAGGTTTATTCCCTATAATATCATATATATTAGATATTTTAGATGATTTAGGTATTCTTGCATCTACTAATTCATAAACTACATCTATATTTTTATATTCTTTAATCATTAGCCTCTTGGCTTTTTCCATATGACCTGGGTACCAATTGATTGTTGTATTTTGTCCTTTATCATTATTCATTTAATTCACTTTCCTTTCGGCTTATTTTCTTTTTTCTCCAAATAACTTGAAATAGGTATTTATATAATATCAAAATTTTTAAAATAACTTTCAAAGTAATTTCTATTATCACTATAATATTTAGACATAATCTGCCACAATAAATGAGTCACTTACTTCTCTACCTTGTTTTTATTTTTCATGTGCCATTTCGTTATTGTGGAATTAAGCCATCATTAGAAATTGATTCCAAATATTTATTCTCCGTCATCTGATAATTTGCTTTCATTATTGATCACCTTCCTCATAGCCCAACTGATTGTTGTATTTGTTTTATCATTAAAAATTTCTTGCTTCATCAAACCATTTAAGCCATTTATTATGCTCTATTTCTAATGGCGAGTTCTTAATGATTATTGACAATGCATTATATATATCTTCACGTTCGACAGTTTCTATATTTTCCAAATGATTTATTTTATCAATAAACTCAATAATTGCTTTTTTTATATCATCTTCAGATTTAGCATTTTTCGCTTTTTTTAAACATATTTTATATTCCTTTGATGCTTTTTTTTCATTTTCTTCTGGCCAATCAGAAAATGGTATTCCACATTCTGTTTCAAACCATAATTTATTTCTTAATTTTGTAATTGAAGCAAATTCAAATTTTTTTATCTTTTTTAACTCTGCTAATTCCTTTTTCAACCTTTTACCACTATTTTCGTCAATATTCATTGCAACAAAATTATTTAAATTACTCCAACTACTTAAATGAGGAACATTAGTTAAATCAGGAACTTCCCAAAAACCTAATTTTTTTAAAAATTTTAATTCTTTGAGTGCATCTAAATTAGTCATATTTCCAACTAAATATAATAATTCAAGATTGGGAAATTGTAAAAGTGAAGAGCAATCAAATGGAATTCCATTTGGATCTACTTCAACTAATAATTCCTTTGCTTCTTTAAAACAGTGATATATTGGAAGCTTATACATATCTAAAGAACTCTCACTTTTAGGATAAAATCTTAAAGATGGAACCATGCTACATTTTTCGATCACAAAATTATTTGGATCTCCATATAAATCAAGATATTTTATTTTGTTACCTAATGTAAGTTTCATTTCATAATCTGATTGTATGGCTAAACTATAAATCATTGATTTACTAAAATCAACTTTCATTTCTTTTAATGGCTTCCACGTAAAAGATTCTGTATCTCTCGTTTCAGTCCATGTAATGAATGATGTATCATTTCCTGTATAATAAAGAAATCGTGGCCAATCTATTATATTACATTCATCAAGTGCTTTCCAATTTATAATATCTTCTTTATCAACCCATACTTTAATATTATCCCTATCAATTCCTTTTACACCTACACTGAAATATCCTTCTCCAGAATGCCAAATGAATTCAGAAATAGAATCTTTTGTTAACGGTATTTGAAATTTAATCCCTACAAGATACCCATTATTTTTGATTTCTTCAACTTTATAGTTAGCCATTTTTACCTCTTTTAGTTAATATTTTAAACTTCTATTTATATTTTAATCAAATATTTTGTCTGCTATTTCTTTAACATATTCACATGTTGT
>CAPZYV010000073.1 GCA_948750805.1 uncultured Bacilli bacterium
TACTAAACTAAGTACTTTTATTCTTCTTTCTTTTTCCATTATTATCAACTCCATTATCTTATTTTTCTATGCTGATAATATCATAATCCCCACCCCCCGTCAAGGATTTGGAAAGGTTATGGAAATATGGTTGTAAAGTTTAAAATTAAAAAATGCACAACTGTGCATTTTATTTTTTAACTACATAAACAATTCCACCAATAAGTCCGAAGGCAATTATTGATAAAGTCATTATAATAAGTGGATTTTTTTCAGTTTCAATGTTTGAAGTATTTGTTTTAGTATTAGCTTTTTCTTTTGATACAGTTAATGTATATACCTTTTTAGTACCATCTTCTGCAATTACTGTAATTCTTACTTTTGAACCATCTTTTAAGTTTTCGTTACCTTCTATTTCAACAGTAGCATTATCATCACTTGTAACATAAGATAATGATAATTCTTTAACGTTTTTAGCTATTTTAATTGTATAGTTATACTTATCTTCAATAAGTTCAAAATCTTCCACTTCGTCTATTATTAATTCTTTTAAAGTTGCATCTGCTGTTAAAGCTTCTCTTGTAATATTAATTGTATATGTTCTTTTAGTACCATCTTCTGCTGTTACAGTGATTGTTATTTTGTTATTTTCGCCTGCCACTAATTCATCATTTACATTATTACTTACTATAAACGTTGCTTTAGAATCTTCTAAAGTTGCATCTATACTAATAGTTTTAACAGTTCCAGAAACGTTTGCAGAATACTCGTAAACATCAGACTTGAAAGTTGGCGTTAATTCAACTCTGCCACCATCACTTGTTTTTACATCTAAAGTTTTTAAATTTGTATTGTTAGATTTTTTCGTTTCTTGTTTAGTAGTTGTTGCTACAGGTTCAGTAGGTTTTGTAGTTGTTTTATTTGCGTTAATTGTTATGGAAGATGAAGTAGTCTTATCATTTGAAGCTTTTTCCGTTAATGTAAATCCAATCACTTTATTTTCTGTAAGTGATAAAGACGTTCTTGCAACTAGTGTTAACTTACAATTTGATGTTATAGAAGTTCTGTTCCCACAAGTATTTGAACTAATATCAAAATACCCATCTTCAAAACTAAGTGAATATTCATTACCACTTATAATTTTTTCTATATCAAGCGTAACACTTTTTCCTACACTAACCGAATTTGAACTAAATTTAAGTTCTGCAGCATCAATACTTATTATTCCAATAAAACTAAAAATAAAAATTACTAATAATAAACTAAAAACTTTTTTCATAATACACCTCATCTATTCTAAATACAATTCTAATATAAATAAAAAGATAAGTCAATTATCAACTTATCTTACTTCATAATTATTAATCTTTATTAATAACATTATAAACATCCTCATGAATTTTATCAGGTGTTCTAATGTTCCCATCAATTGCACAATTTATAACATTGTAATTATACAAATCTGCTAATTCTAAATATGCTTTTTCTCCCAAACGCAAATATTTTTCATCAGACTCCACTTCATCAGGAACTTCTCCTCTTTTTTCTTTTAATACACAGGCTTGTTCATATGGCATATATAAAAGAATTGTTTTATCTGGTTTTGTAAGCTCCATTATTTCATACTCTAACTTTTCTATTTTCCTATAAATTTCAAGGCGTTTTTCTTTATCTTCGATTAATCCACCGCGATGAGCCATATTACTTGTAACGTATCTATCTGCAATTACAATATACCCCTCTTCTAAATATTTATTAATTATGGGCAAATTATATCTTCTATCCGCTGCATAATAACATAGTGCTGCAAGTTCATCAATGTTTCCGCCGCCTTCAGGAAAGAAACCATGATTTTCCTTCAACAATTCTTCACACATGTGTGGTTTACCTAAAACACATGCACCAACTATTCTGCCAGTTGGAGTATCATACATTGGAAATGATACACGTACTACTTTCTTTCCTTCTTTTTTTAATCTTTCAACCAATAATTTTGACTGGGTTTCTTTACCAGAGCAATCAGTTCCCTCTATTACTATTAATTTACCACTCATATTAATATCCTCCAACTAAATTATAGCAAATAAAATCTATTAGTCAATCAAAGTAATTTTATGTAATCTAATAACATTTTTTGATTCATTAATCTTTTTAATTAAATCATAATTAATTTTTATTTTTTTCATAACAATCATGGCAAGTTTTTTTTAGTATGTAAAATCACAAAAAAGAAAAGTACTAATTTAGCACCTTTCTTGCATCTTCAATAATTTTGTTCAATCTTTCAACTTCTAATTCCCTATCTTTAAAATTTCCTTCTAAAAAATTATATTTTGATGTTAACTCTTCTATTTTTGACAAAGCCTCTTTAAGTTCTTTTTTTAAATCTTTATTTTCTTCTTGAATATCAGTAAAAAGTTTTCCTTCATCAAATGAATTATTATCAAATAAAGAATTATTATAAGAATTAACAAGGTTATATATTTCTGAAGAAATATCTTCTTCTTGAAAACCAAGTTTATTTATGTTTATAACTTTTTTATTTTCAATCAAAACAGATATCTTATTAAAAAGCTCGTTATTAATATTATTCTCATCCCTGTTACCTGATATTATTTTTAATGAATATAAATACGTACTTAATACATTTGGGATACATTCAAATTCTCTAGAATGTTTTTGTAATAAGCATAATCTCTCATTTCTTGTCTCAGCATTTAACCAAAGCTTTTTAGGCTCAGAATATCCTTGCTTAATACTAGCCCCATGAATAAACGTCAATTCTTGATTTGCAATTATAGGGAAAAATTTATTAACTAAATCTTCATAAGAATCAAAAACCTGGTTACTCATAGGAACATAAATACCACTATCTTCTTTCGCTAAGATAGAAAGATAATATTTATTTTCATTTTTTTGAACTATAATATAATCCATGTTAAATGATTCATTATTAAAACCATAAGTTCTATTACTATCATATTTACAAACAAATTCACAATTATTAATATTTACAAACGAATTGGTTGTAAAAGCATTTATTTTTTTTTCAATATATGGAGATAATAATTTATTCAAATCAATTATTCCATCTTTATACATCTTATATATATTTCCAGTATTACATAAAAATTTCTTTAGCAAATCATATGAATTACTTTCGTTATATAAACCAGTTGATAATAAGTAATCTGTATTAACACCTAAAAGATGTGCCAAATTACTCTTATTAATAGTATAATTAACTACATCACCATTTGATAAAAATAACATTATTTTCCTTTTATCCAATCTTATTCTTTTATAATTAGTTTCGCCAAAAGAATAAAACGCATCTTCATCCTCAAAATATGTATTAATTATTTCCTTAATTCTCTCACTTAATTCTGAAAATTTTGTTTGAGAAATAGTACTTTTTTCTTGCATATTATAACCCCTTTTTTCATTAGAATGTGGATTATTGTTGCATAATCCCCCCACACGTCAAGTTTTTTTGAAATGAGGAAAAAAAGATAAGTTAACTATTAATTAACTTATCTTTTGTATATATATTATAAAATAGCTCTAGATTGTTTATGTTCTATATTATTAGTAAGGGAATATTCATAATCTTGACTACCAATAATATGTTCTTGTAATAAAGTACAATTACCACCATCATTTAGCGGTGCACTAATCAATTTCTCTTGTTTTAAACCTGGCTTGCCATCATTATCTACAAATCTATATTTTCTTTTAATAACTTTAGCTTTAAATAAATTAGATTTTATACCTAATTCAGAAGACAACTTACTTTCAAGCTCAAAAATATCACCTTTATATTTTATTTTAGCATCAGGATTTTCTTCTTTATCAAAGTAAACTCTTATAAATGAAGTAAGCGTACAAACAGCAATAATACTTGAAAAAAATATAGGTATTTTTTTTGATGCAGAATTAACAAACAACGGTGTTAGTGCTGCAAGCGAAAGACTAGATACGCACATGATAGACCCTTCTTTAATAAACTTACATAGTTGAATACCATTTTTTGATTCATTAATCTTCGTAATCAAATCATAATTAATTTTTATTTTTTTCATAATAATCCCCCTTTTTCCATTAGAATGTGGATTATTTTAACACAAGATTTTTAATTAGTCAATTTCCGTAAACCAGAGATAATAAAAGTATATAAAAAAGACTTAAAATTAAGCCTTTTCAACATCTAATTTAACATTTAAACCATTAAGATCAAATTCTTCTATTAAATTATCTTTCTTAATAAGCTCTACACTTAATGTTTCTTTTTTTATCATTTCATCAAAGTTTTTAACTACAGTATCAAATTTATCATCAGATTGATAGTATAATTTAATTCTATCTGCTACATCAAAGTCTTTTTGTTTTCTTAGGTTTTGCACTTTAGAAATTAGTTCTCTTGCAATACCTTCATTAATTAACTCATCAGTTAAGTTAGTATTTAAGATAATAAAGTTATTTCCTTCTTTTTGGGCGTCATAACCTTCTTTAGCTGATACTCTTATATCAACCATCTCGCTTGTTACATCAAATAATTCTCCATCAACTGTTACGGTTACTGCTTCACCATTTTGAATAAAGCTTACGTCTTCACTAGAAAACTTAGCAAGCTCTTCAGCATATAATTTTATCTTTGGTCCAAATATCTTACCTACTACTTTAAAGTTTGGTTTAACCTCAAAGTTCATATATTTAGATAAATCATTTATATAAGTCACTTCTTTTACGTTTAACTCTTCTTTTATAAGTTCGTCTAAATCTCCAATCAATTCTTTATTTTTACCATCTAATAATACTTCACTAATTGGTTGTCTAACCTTTATTTTAACTTCTTCACGAGCATTTCTACCAAGCGAAATTAAATCTCTTACTAAATC
>CAPZYV010000074.1 GCA_948750805.1 uncultured Bacilli bacterium
ACTTGAACCATCGACCTCACGCTTATCAGGCGTGCGCTCTAACCAGCTGAGCTACAAGCCCATTTCATAGTACTGGTAAAACTGACTATTTAATTCTACTATATAAATATTAAAAAATCAATATTTTTTTTACTTTTTTTAAAAATTTATAAATAAAATTATTAAAACACCATAGTTTTACAATATAAGCACTATTTTTGGTTTAGGTTCTAATCGCCTAAGCTTACTTTATTTTAAAATTAAAACCACTATATCTAAGTGGTTTATTTATATTATGGTGGAGCTTAGGGGATTCGAACCCCTGACCTCCTCGGTGCAAGCGAGGCGCTCTAGCCAGCTGAGCTAAAGCCCCAAATAATATGCATTAATCTGAATGCATATTAATAATATCAAAAAGATTTATAAAAATCAATAGTAAATTCAATTTTTTTAACTATTATTTTCCAATTGTGGTAATTCTTGCTCTAATGTGTTTAGTTTTTGCGTTATTTTATTTTCTTCTGCCATTTCTAAACAATACCAACCTTTTTTAAACATTAAATTATATATTTCCCTTTGCATATTACTTACATCATCAAACATATCATAATAATCATTATACAAATCAGTATTACTAGCTTCTGTTAATGCAACTGCATAATCTTTTGCCATTACCTTTTCTATAGAAAGCATTGTTGTAATATAATCCTTATCATTCATTTCTGGTGTATTAGGCACATCTGTTTTTGGGTTACTTATTTTATTATTCATTAATTATCTCCTTTATCTTAAAATATTTAATACGGCTTTAGCATGTTCTTTATGCATATCTGATACCTTAGTTAATAATGCTTTTACTTCATCATCTTGAACTTCTTTTTCGAAGTGATTAGATAATTTACAAGCATTAAAATTCCAATTGTAAATATCACTTAAATAATCTAAATCCTTTCCTGAAATTATTGTAGGAACTTCTTCATAGCTTTGCATAATATTTCCTCCTTTAATTTTATTATGTGAAAAAAATATCTTTTATAAACAAAAAAAGCACTTCTTAAGTGACTTTTATTTTGTATTTATAAATTTCAAAATATCTTTATAAACTTTTTTATTATCCTTTTCATTTAATATCTCATGCCTCATATTTTTATATAATTTACTTCTTATATTTTTATACCCAGCTTTATATAAAAAATTGCAAAGATGATTAAATTTATTTTCTCCGCCAATTACTGGATCTTTCGCACCACCTATAATTAAAAGTGGTAAAAATTCTTTTTGTACCTTATATAACTTCTTATTAAAAACCGTTCTCATCATATGAAACAGCATTTTAAACCCGTTAATTGTAAAAATAAATCCACAATACTTACTATTGTTATAATCGTTTACAGTATCTTCATTAGCACAAATCCAAGCGTTAGAAATATCAAAATCCTTATTATAACTGCCGAATACTAAATTATTAATAAATTTACTACGGTATCTATCACCTTTAAGTATTCCTACTATGTTAGCAACAAAACTACCCACCCTAGAAAAAGGATTATAAGTAGGAGCTCCACATAATATTAGTTTACTTATTTCGTTATCGTGATTTTGAATATATCTTCTTGCAACCAAAGAACCCATGCTATGTCCAAATAAAATTATATCCAAACTTTTATATTTACTTTTTATATATTTAGTAACTTCGTAAAGTTCTTCCTCTAAAATATCTTTATTATTACCAAAATAACCAAAATCATCATCATTTTTAACTTCCATACCATGACCTCTGTGATTATGGATAACGGCAACATATCCGTTATTAGCTAAAAAATTCATAAAATCATAATATCTTTCTTTATTTTCTGCCATGCCATGGGAAATTTGAACAACCCCTATCGGTTTACTCTTCGGTTCAATAATATCTCCGTAAATAATATGTTCATCATAATTTGATTTAATATTAAAATTTTTCATGTTACACCTCTATTTAATTATACAGCAAAAAGAGGTATTCCCAAACCTCTTTTATCATAAAGTATTAACCGCACTTTCAATTAAAATTTCTAATTCTAGTTGACTAATGTTTAGCTTTTTTTCTTTCATCCATTCTAATGATTTTTCCAAAGCTTTTTGCTTTTTTTCGTCAGAAGAAAAATCTTTGCATGTTTGTTCAACATACTTAACCGTTTTTTCTACAATCTCCTTCTTTGTCTTATCCTGAATGTATTCTTGATAAATTTTTTTAACCTGAATACCTATATAACCTAAAACAGCAGTTATCATAGTACCAAGTATTTGGATAAGATTATCAGAAATTGCATTCAAAATATCACTCAAACCAAATTCCCCCAAAAATTTTTAAAGATGCATCTTCAATACTATAATATTCAAATATAAAAAAAAGAAATGGTCTATTTCCTATATTTATGAGTTTATTTAATAAAATTTCTAACTTCTAAACAAGCATCATCAAAGTTATGAGTTCTTTGCAAACTATTTGGATGATATGTATATAATAATTTCTTATTATCAGAATATACAACTGAATCATAAATTGTAGGTCTCATATCTGTTTTCCATCCTAATTCACCTAACAAATTCATTAATGCATCATAATATGGATTTTTTGGACCTACTACTGATACGACTTTTTCAATACCTAAGATATCAATTATATCAAGAAGATAATTAATAGATAAATCCTTTATTTCATCAAAAAGGACAGGTGTCCCCTTTCTATCTTCATTACTACATATAAATAAATTAGCCCAGGTAATATTACCTTTATTTCCAACATCATGAGTACCAGCTGCATTTCTTATAAACCTCCAAAAAGGTTTATTAGGCATGCCATTATCTAAAAAGAATTCATCGTAATTTCCTTCTAAAGTCCTTGCAGAAGTAACATCTTTATGACTTCCATACCAAGTATTAGTTTCTTGTCCTAAATAAAGAATAGTTCCTTTTGCTTTAGGTGATATTACCAAAGGATTTGATAATATAAAATCTTTATCTATAAATTTAATTTGTTCTAAAACTTCATCATTTAATGTTTGCAATTTTTCCAACAACTCAAAATTTATATCACTTTTGTATAATTTATCCATAAATAAAAAACTCCTCACATTTGAGAAGTATTATATAGTAAATAACAATTTTAATCAATATTTAATGGCGCTCACGAAAAGATTTGAACTTTTGACCTTTACCTTCGGAGGGTAACGCTCTATCCAGCTGAGCTACGTGAGCAAAAAAAGCTTATTTAAGCTTCAATTCTATACCTATAGGACAATGGTCACTACCAAAAACATCACTATATATAACTGGATTAGATACTTTATCGATAATGTTTTCTGATACTATAAAGTAATCAATTCTCCATCCAATGTTTCTGGCTCTACATCCTCCCATGTAGCTCCACCAAGAAAATGCATCGTCTTTAAGAGGATTAAAATATCTATATGTATCAATAAAGCCACTTTCTAAAAGTTTAGTAAACTTATTCCTTTCTTCATAAGTGAATCCAGCATTACCAATATTTGCTTTTGCATTTTTAATATCTTTTTCAGTATGGGCCACATTAAAATCACCGCATACTACAACTGGTTTTTTCTCTTCTAACTTTTTAAGATATTTTTTTAAATCTTCTTCCCAAGTCATTCTATAATCAAGTCTTGATAAATCTCTTTTTACATTTGGTACATACTGATTTACTAAGTAATAATCTTCAAATTCTAAAGTTATTACCCTGCCTTCGTGATCATGTTCTTCTATTCCTAAACCATAAGTAACGCTAATTGGTTCATATAATGTATAAATTAAAGTTCCAGAGTATCCTTTTTTCTCTGCAGGATTAATATAGCAATAGTAATCCTTTGGTTCAAAATCTATTTGCTCTAGTTCTGCTTTTACTTCTTGCAGGCAGTATACATCTGCATCACAAGTATAGAAAAAGTCCTCAAAACCCTTCTTTAAGCATGCTCTAAAGCCTGCAACATTCCACGATACTAACTTCATAATTACACCTCTTGCTTTATTATATCATGTCTTTAATTAAATTTTTTTGTTTTTTTAGTTTGTATTTTAATTTACGATAATATTCGACAATTAAAATCAGTATTATAGCAAAACAAAAAAAGGAGATGTAATAATGAATGATATAAACATTAATGAATCAATTATGAATTTAAAAGAAAAATTTGAAGAAATTAAAAAGCAAGGATATATAAAAGGTCAAGTAAATAAAAGTAAGGGAAACTCTGGATTAACATTTGAAAGGTTAATTGGTAAAGAAAATGACGAATTTCAAATAGCGGATTATAATGGTATAGAAATAAAAGTTAAAAATAATAACAGGTATAGTTATAGGTATCTAACGCTTTTTAGTTTAGTACCTAGCAACTGTTTTGGAATAATGTTAAAAAGATTAAGGTGCAATTATGGAACTCCAGATAAAACTTATGAAAACGTAAATACTTTAATGAAGTCTGTTTTTGCAAATATGAAAACTACTACTGAAAATGGTTTTTCCTTTCAACTAAAAATTAAATATGATGAAAAGAAAATGTATCTATACATTTATAATAAAAGTGGCATATTAATAAATAAGAGCTTATACTGGGATTTTGATGATATAATATCTGCAATAAAAAGAAAACTAAATTATCTTGCATTAGTAAAATATGATAGTAAACTAATTAATACCGAAAAATATTTTAAATATGTAAATATAAATTTTTATAAGTTTAAAGGTATAGATACCTTTTTTGAACTAATAGAAAAAGGATTAATCAGGGTATATATATGTTTAGGTGTATATAAAAGTGGTTCTAAGGTCGGACTAG
>CAPZYV010000075.1 GCA_948750805.1 uncultured Bacilli bacterium
ATTCTAAACTTATTTTAACTTGTGGTATTTATGCTAGATGGGAGAGAAAATAATGAAAAAAATTTTAGTTATTTTCTTATTAACTATAAGTCTATGTGGATGTGGTACTAAAAAAGAAAGCTACCAATACACTAGTGATAAAGAAGTAGAATCTCTAATGCTTAATAATGATTTTATTATAATAGATGTAAGAACTAAAGAAGAATATGACGCTGGTCACATAAAAGATGCTATAAATATACCTTATGATGAAATCAATGAAAACACTATTCTTGATAAAAATTCTTTAATCTTTGTTTATTGTCGTAGTGGAAATCGCAGTAATATAGCCAAAAATACTTTATCAAAACTAGGATATAATGTTTATGATTTAGGAGCTTTTGATAAACTAGATTTAGAGAAAGAATAAAAATTATTTTAAGAAGTATAATATGAAAATTAAAGCATATATTTAATTAGAAAGTTGAGGAATTAAATATATGGAAATATTAAAAGTATCTAGTAAATCTAATCCAAGTAAAGTAGCAGGAGCGATAGCAAACATTTTTCGTGAAAAAGGAAATGTTGAAATTCAAACTATTGGCGCAGGTTCTTTAAATCAAGCAATTAAAGGAATAGCTATTGCAAGAGGATTTGTAGCACCTAGTGGTGATAATCTAGTTGTAATACCAGCCTTTAACGATGTCGTAATAAATGGTGAAGATAAAACTGCAATGAAGTTAATTGTAACTAAAAAATAAGTCAATCAAACAATTGACTTTTTATATACATGTTATTTACAATAAAGTTGGCAATTTGCCAATTTTTTTATTATAATAAAATTGGTGATATTATGGATAAAATAGTTTTAATTGATAAACAAGGAAAAGAATATCTAGCAGAAATTATTTTTACTTATTATATTAAAGAATATAATAAAAATTATTTAGTTTATTTAATTAATAAAGATTTACTTGCAGCATCTTTTGAACTAAAAAATGAACAATATATTATTGATAATAATTTAACTGATAGAGAGTTTGACATCCTGGATGAAATAATTGCTAAGAAAATAGGTGAAAATAATGCTTAAATATTATGTTAATGAAAAAAGTGAAGCTTTTGTTGTTAAAAAAGAAGGATATATTGCTTTACCACTTGAAAACGCAAAAAAATTTTATCAAAATTTAATAAATGCTCCTTTAGGAACGGCTATAATTAATGGTAATACCATAATTACTAGATATGGTACAGATATTGAAGTGGTTTTTTCTTTAGCTGCTTTTGGAAATGAATACAACGTCCATAATAGTTATCTGGAAATTCTTAAAAATCTTATTAATAATTATCTTGAAAGTGCTAATATCAAAAATTTAAGAAAAATAAAACCTTTTGGCTTACCCAAAATTAATCGTGCTCAGTCTAAAATGGTTGGAACTTTAGTTGCTAGTACATTAGCAGCAACTTTATTATTTAATCTTTATTTAACAAGCGATAAAAAATCTCTAGAAGATGCAAAAGATGATACTAAAAATTTCAAATGGGAGCCAAAGTTAGAAACCATTGCAACTGCACCAGAAAGCTCTACTATTTTGGATAGTGCTGAGTTCTTAAACTCCCAAGAAAGTATAGATAGTTCAAAAATAAGTGAGATGACAGTAGAAGACAAAAATGATACTCTAGATGAATCTAGTAATACTATTATTTGTAATTTTCCTTTTGAAGTAAAAGATGATGGCAAATTTGAAACTACGGTAGAAAATTGTGCTCCTTATGCAGAAGAATATATTGCTAGATATGGATTACCTAGAGATTTAACATATGCTTTACTAACTCAAGAGTCAGGTTCTCTAACTGATATTGATGATAGAATAGGCGCACCTAATCCAGGTCGCATAGACCCTAAGCAAATGAATGGTGAATTTTTTAAAGTTGAAGTTTATAAAGATGGTGTTTTTACTGGTGAATATGATACATTTTATGCTGTAGCTACAGAAGCTGATAAAAGTAATCCTAAATATGCGGGATACAAAGTTTTAGCTATTGATAATTTAAAAGAACATTTTCAAATAATATGTGGCTATTTTAGCAAATGTATTTATCGTTATAAAAGTGCGTCAATTGCCTTAGATGCCTATAATAAAGGATTATATGCTTTTTCGAATGTATATGATAAAAACTTAGTAGTACCCCCTCATAGTAGAGAATATTATCAGGAACACTTCGATGATTTTAGCTGGACTAATTTAATCGCTGAACATTATAAAAAAGTTAATAATGACCCTAATTTTGTTTATGGAGACCCCAATTACTTAAATAATGTCCTTAGATATTTACCTCTAATAGATGGTAAAGCTATGATAAGCTATAAATGGCGAGGTGAGGATATTACAGTTGAACTATATAATCAAAACTTACTAGACAAAAGTGAAGTGGTTAATTATAATAATATAACGAGGTGATACTTTTTATGAACAAAATTGTTTTAGTAACCGGAGCTTCTAAAGGATTAGGCGAAAAAATTGCAAAGGAATTTTTAAATGATAATGATATTGTATATGTGAATTATAATACTACCTCTCTAGAAGAAGTGAAAAAAAAGTATTCTCTTTTTAACAATGCTAAATTTATTAAATGTGACGTTAGTAGTGAAGAAGAAGTAAAAAAAATGCTTAGTATAATAAATGAGGAACAAGGACATTTAGATGTATTAGTTAATAACGCTGCAATTACTTTGGATAATGATTATTTCGATAAAAATAAAGATGAGTTTAATAAAGTTTTAGAAACAAATTTAATTGGACCGTTTTTAATTAGTAAATATGCTAGCAATATTATGTTAGAAAGTAAAAAAGGAACGATTATAAATATATCTTCAACTAACGCTATAGATACCAATGAAATTTATAGTATGGATTATGATGCATCTAAAGCAGGACTAATTTCTCTAACACATAATTTTGCTAAAGCTTTAGCACCAAATATACGTGTAAATGCTATTGCAGCTGGTTGGATTACTACTGAGCCTGTAATGGAAATGAATCCTCATTATATAGAGAAAGAAAAGAACAAAATTCTTTTAAATCGTTTTGCTGAGCCTGAAGAAATAGCTAAAGTAGTATTTTTTCTTGCAAGTGATGATGCAAGTTATATTAATAACTCAGTAATTAGAGTTGATGGAGGTAAAAAATGTTAAAAAGAGTAATAATAGTACCTAATGATAATCTTTTTAATGTACCTGTTTTTGATGAAACAACAGATGGATATCATAAAGATTTAGTATATAAATTTTGTTGTAATACTGGTTGTAACTATGACAATTACAATTGTGTAGAACCTATAGTTAGTTTTGGTAATGTTTTAATATTAACGGTTGAAGGAGATAGTGACATAAAAACTTTTCTTCCTGCAATAATTTTAGAAACTCAATATGAATATTTAAAAAAATTAAGACAGTTATATTTATCTTATAATAATATATATTTTTTCCCTACTACAAACGCGATACCATATACAGAAATTTTACAACGTTATAATAAAGAAGAAAAACTAGATGAGTTTTATCAACATTTAGAAAATGCTTATTTAGATAGTATTGGTCGAAAATAAAACTTGAAAACAAGGAGGTTAAAAAATGGACGAAGAACTAAAATCAAAAGATGGTTCTTTAAGAACTATAAAAGTAATACCAAATGAAAGACTAACAGATATTCCAGTTTTTTATAAAGAAACAAATGAATATTTTCATGCTAAATTAATAAGAGATTTTAGTAGAGAGACAGGCTTAAATTATACAAATATAAAAGAATTAATAAAAGCAGGATTCATATTGATTTTAACAGTAACAAATTTAAGAGATTTTTTGTCTAAAACGCACAATATAGTTTGTTATGTTCCAAGTACAATATCAGAAAAACAATATGCATATTTAATAAATGAGCGCAATAAAATATTAAGTTATGCTGAATTTGGATTTGATATTGCAAATGGTGAAGATGAGGTAATTAGAGAAGATGGCGAACCTTCTGAAATAATAGATTATTTTTATGATATTGCAGAAGATTGTGTAGAGAGTAGAGGCTTAAGATAATGAATATAGAAGATTTAGTATTAGAAGCAGAACAGCAATGTGCTACTGAATTTAAAAAAATTGCAGAAAATGAATTTTATTTTAGCCGTATAGTGCTAGATGCTTTTAGAGACGAAAATATTAATGAATCTCACTTTAATATGACAACTGGTTATGGATATAATGATTCTGGAAGAGATGCTATTGAAAGAGTTTTTGCTAATGTATTAAAAGGGGAAAAGGCGTTAGTACGTAATCAATTTATAAGTGGCTCTCATGCCCTTAGTACATGTTTATTTGCACTTTTACGTCCCAATGATACACTTTTATCAATTAGTGGTCTTCCATATGATACATTACATGAAGTAATAGGTCTTAAAGAAAATCCCAGTTCCTTAAAAAGTTTTAATATTAATTATGAACAAATTGATTTAAAAGATAATAAATTTGATATTCCCAAAATTATTCAAAAATTAAAAGAAAAGAGAATAAAAGTTATTGAAATTCAACGAAGTAAAGGTTATTCTACAAGAAAAAGTATTAGTATTAAAGCTATTGAAGAAGTAATTTCAGAAATTAGAAAAGTAGATAAAGATGTTATTATCATGATAGATAATTGTTATTGTGAATTTGTAGAAACAGTTTCTCCATTAGAAGTTGGAGCTGATATTATCGTAGGCTCTTTAATTAAAAATTTAGGTGGTTCTATTGCATCAAATGGAGCTTATATTGTTGGTAAAGAGAATCTAATAAACTTATGTG
>CAPZYV010000076.1 GCA_948750805.1 uncultured Bacilli bacterium
AAAAAGATTTAGATTATTTTGTTTATGACTGGCGAAGTCCAATCGCTAGTTTGTTTTATGACTACGGGATAGGTCCTTGTAAATATGAGGCTCCAGACGGTGAAATAAAAGGTTATATGTCACTTAGAAGACAATATAAGATAGAGAATAATAAATTATTAAGAGTGTTTGATAGTGATTTAAACGTGGTAGATGAGTGCCTTCAAGAAGTACTGTCAGAAAAATCTTCTGATAAAATGAAAAACATCGTTAACACCATTCAAGGAGAACAAAACGAGATAATAAGAAACGTATCAAACAAGCATTTAATAGTTCAGGGGATAGCAGGATCTGGTAAAACATCGGTGGCACTTCATAGAATAGCTTTCCTCTTATACAAGATAAAGAACTTAAAATCATCTAACGTACTTATTTTTTCACCTAATAACGTGTTTTCAGAATATATATCAAACGTACTTCCAGAACTAGGTGAAGAAAATACTGGTGAAACTACTTTCCATGATTTTGCTATAAGTTATGCTAAAGAATTTAAACGAATAGAAACCTTTACTGATTTTATTGAAAGGTTTTACACAGGAAAAGAAAATAATCTGGAGTTTGTTAAATTTAAACTTTCTAAAAGGATGGTAGAGGTAATAGATAACTATGCTAAAGAATTAGAAAAAAACATACAAATAAAAGATGATATTGAACTTAAAATAGAAACAATAAAAAAAGAGTACTTAAATACATTACTAAAGATTAAATTTGATAGATTGCCACTATTTGAAAGAATAGATAAAATGGCTGAACACTTGTGTGATAAAACAAGTATTAGTTATGGTAAAGGTAAAAGAAGCTTTATAAAACAAATTAAAGAAAGGCTTAATATAAAACCTGACTTTAAAAAAATATATGAAGGTTTATATAAAAGTAAATCATTTGTAGATGCATATGGTAAAGATAAAACAGTAAAACTTAATACAAAAGAAATTAATTATGAAGATGCTTTATGCTTTATATATTTAAAAGGATTATTAAAAGGTTTTCCATATAGTAATTTAATTAAACAAATAGTTGTTGATGAGGCTCAGGACTACAATGAAATGCAATATATAATATTAAGTAAGATATTTAAAAAAGCATCATTTACCATATTAGGAGATGTTAATCAAACTATTAATCCTTACATTAAATATGATACTTTAGAAGTTTTAACAAATATATTAAACGAAAATAGTAAGTACGTTGAACTTAACAAAACTTATCGTTCATCTAGTGAAATAATTGCATATACAAATAAAATACTTGGTTTAAAGTATGTTAGTGCGATAAGAAGAGCAAACAACGTACCCGTTAAATTTAGAAATGATATAAAATACTTAGAAGACGACATATCCGCTTTAAAAGAAAAATATTCATCTCTTGCAATAATTACTAAAAGCAAAGATGAAAGTATAAAATTATATGAAAAATTAAAAGATAAAATAGAAGGTATAAGCCTTATGGAAGATAGTGATAAAGAATTTAATAAAAACTTAGTTATCGTGCCAAGTTATCTTGCCAAAGGTTTAGAATTTGACTCAGTAATTTCCTATACTGATAAAGATAATAAATATACTAAAGATGAAAGATACTTGTTTTATGTAGTTTGTACTAGATGTCAGCATGAATTGATAGTTTATAATGCCCCTTAAAATTTATTTATATAATTATTTTAGACTGTTAACAAATTAAATTTTGTTAATAGTTTTTTCATTTGTGCTATAATTAAATTAATAATAAAGGAGTTGGTAATATGATGTTTATAAGTGTTATAGCGTTAGCTTTGTTCTTGGTGTTTTACCTTACTGGCAAGGATAATAATCAAAACGTTAATATTAATAGGGAAGGTAACGTAATTAATAATTCACAAACAAAAAAGAAAAGTAATTTTACTACTATTTTAAACATTGGTGTGTTTTTAATAATTTTATCTTCGATTATATTTGCAACATCAAATTGGAACGTTTTTAAAGACAATATAAAGGTATTAATACTAGGAGTAGAAACGCTTTTATTCTTGATATTAGGTCTTATTTTAAAATATGTATTTAAGGTAGAGAAAAGTGGTAACGCACTTACGTTTATTTCAAGCATGCTTTTACCTGCAACGTTTTTATGTGCTGGATATTTTAAGCTTTTTGGTAATGATTTTTCCTTGTTTGGAAAGTATAGTGATATTTTCTTAAGCGTAACGTTTTTAGCAGAAGCTCTTGTTTTATATTTAAGAAAAATATTAATTAAAAGCAACAAATATTTTATTTCTTTAGCATGCTTTTTTATAGGTATATTCTTACTTTCTAAAGGTATAATTAATGATTGGTTATTATCGTTTGCTATAACATCCATAATCTTATTAATCGTTAGTTTAATTAGTAAAAATATATTTAAAGAAAAGTTAGAGTTTGATATTTTAAATTATGTATTAATTGGTACATTGTCATTCGTTTATTTATACAGTACTATTTATCAATTATTATCTAACAATACTTTTTTACTTGGTAAGTTTTCATTAATATTAATGCTTGCTTCTTTATCAATTAACTTTATTATTAGTTTGGGTAAGAAAAATGAAGTATTAAGTATTTTATCTATTATATATGAAAGTATATTAGTTATTTGGCTTGTTATGTTCTCTGGTAGTTTAATGACATCGGCATTTAGTCTTGTTATATCGGGCTTTGTTTTATACACAGTATATTATTTATCTAAGAATAAGTATATTTGTACAACATCAATAATAATTAGTTACTTACAAGGGTTGCTTGGAATAATACTTATTTGTTTTGATAAAACTTATACACTTGCAGCGCCAATAATAGCGTTTGCATACATCATATTAACTCTTATTAGCTCACTTAAGAAAGATAATACAATAATTATTAATACTATTTTTGAACCAATATATTTAGTTATGTTTGCGATAGGTATTTTAGCTCAACCAAGTATTATAAAAAACATCAAACCAATAGATATTATAATGGTTATTAACGCTTGTTTAGTAATAGCTTTAATAGTATCAACATTACTTAAAAACAGTATAAAAAATGGTTATTTTATTATTCTTGCAGTAGGATTATTTATTCAAATAATATGTTCATCTTATACTAATGTTGTTTATTCCATTATAACTTTAATAATTAATGGTATTTTAATTGCATATGCATATTTTAGTAAGGATTCATTTTATAAAAAAAGTACATTTTGGATTTCACTTGTGTTTATCATAAACATATTAATTGGACTAGGTAAGTATCATTTAATAACTGCACTATTAGTTTTAGCATCACTTATTATATTTATGTTCATTACTAAAAACGGTAAAAAAAGATTTACTTATGCATCACTACTATTTATTCCAATATTTCAAATTATTAGTATGACAAATATTAGATTATCTTTAAAAGATGATTTGATGATGTTAGTAATATTACCTTTTATAGTATTATTTTCTAGAAAGGTAATAAACAGTAAAGAAGAAACCGGTATGTGTGTATTTGAGTTATTCTTTATAAGTGCTATAGGTCTTGATATTAATAATGATATATTTACATTACTTTATCTAATAGTTATCTATATAATGATGTATTTTATGTCTAAAGGTTATGAAAAATCATCTAAAGTATATTTAAATTATTTACTATTTTTTACACCTGTTATGTTCTTTAAACTAGGATCTGGAAAATATGAAGCACTTTATATGATTTGTACGTTTGCTACCTTAATTATTAATCAAATATTATATAGATTAATATTTGAAAAAAGAAAAACTATATTTGAAATATTTCATTCTGTTATAAGTTTAGGATTAATAGTATCCCTAATGGGAACTTTAAGATTTAGTAATTTAATATCTGCTATATTAAGTATCGTTTTGATTATAGTTTTGTATTTAATATATGAAAACGAAAGAATGAGATATGTTGTTTTATCATTTGTTATATATCCACTTAGTTTATTGATAAACTATATTCCTTATGGTGATGTAAATAATATATTAAATTTATTTATTTGGATGATTCCACTATCTTTATTCTTAAGAAAAGTATTTAAAGTGGATAATGCCGCATCAATTGCAATAGAAAGTGTTACTTTATCACTTATGTTCTTATTATTTATTTTTAAAGTTAATATATACGCCGGAATAACTCTTGGTGTAATAAGTTTAATATCAATCATACTAGGGTTAATATTTAAGTATAAATCGTATAATTATGTTGGTTATGTGGCACTAGCCTTAACGATAATTATTCAAACGATTAGTTTATGGGGAAGTATTCCTTGGTGGGTATACTTACTTGCCACTGGTATAATACTTGTTGTAATAGCAGCAGTAATAGAAAGCAAGAAAAAATAATTTGCTTTCTTTTTTCTTTAATAATAAAATATGTAACTAAAGAAAAGGGTGAATGGTATGAGTTTAGAATCTTCTGAAAGAAAATTTGTCTTTAAATTAGATGAATTTTTACAAGAACAAAATTTAGATAAATTTAATTCAAATAAGAAGAATTTAAAATTTAGAGATGGCAGTTTAATGAATGCTTGGTTTAACAATAATAAAAAAGAAATACTAGAATCAACCGACGAAAAATGTAAAGAAGTACAAGAGCAACATAAAAAGGTATAGAAAATTAATCGAGGAAAAAACTTTTGAAGAAAGATAAAAATCAAAAATAAAAGAATTTTGTGAAGAAGAAAATTTAGAGAAGTTTAAGTGTAAAAATAAAACCTTGAGATTTAAAGATGGTACATATAAAGGATATTGGTTTAATATAAATAAAC
>CAPZYV010000077.1 GCA_948750805.1 uncultured Bacilli bacterium
CAACAAGTATTAAGTTTCATTACTGCCTATTGTCAATGATTTGCTTATAAAGAAATTTATTTAATAAAAGAAAACATTTTCTACTATTATAAAATATATGTTGCTGCAATCAACGATTTGTGCTATAATCTTATTAGGAAAGTTGGTTATTATGGCTTTTAATGAAATAGATAAATACATACAAGAAAATGAAAATATAACTATTGCTGATATTTTTCGTAAAATTAGAGAAATTAATGGATTATCTCAAAGAGATTTAGCAAAAGAAATAAAGGTTAATAATGCAGTTATTTCCAGAATAGAAAGTGGGATAACTACAAAACCAGATTTCCGTACTTTAATTAAAATAGCATTAACATTTGAAATAAAAGATAGATATTTATTTTTAAAATCTGCAAATTACACAGATGAAGAGTGTGAAAAGTTAGGCTATAAAAAAGAAATAGCCTATACTGAATTATTAGGATTTGACTTGGCGAAAAGTGGTAAATATATATGTAAAGATACAAAACGTCCAGATATAATAGCAATGTTAGAAGATTTTAAAAATGGAAATATAAATATGCAAGAAATAGTAGCACTTTTATTTTTAACAACTAAAGTTGATTTAAGAAGATACATATCTGAAGAAGATAAAGATAAATATAATCTTCATAATTTTCTTGTAAATCACAAAAGAAAATAGCATTTTACATATGCTATTTTAAAATACTTTATTTTTAATATTATTTATCATATAATAAATATGTATTAATTTAAAAATGTAAGTTCTCTGAGTTCATATTCTGAATCGCTTACTTTTTTCAAATATTCGTCGAATAGTACTTCACTATTATCATAAGGGTTTATGTAACCATTATGATATATTAAGTCTGTTCTACGAATTATTTTTTTAAATATTTCTAATTCCTTATCATTTTCTAAATTTAAATATTTTGCTGTTGGTTTAATTAAGTTTCTTGAATAAAAATATCTATGTCTATTAAAAAGTCTATTATCAATATTTTTAGTCATATATTTTGAAATATATCCAACTACCTTTTTTGCGTCGCCAACTAAAGGTTCAGCAGAAGAAAAACCTAAATTCCAATATTTTAAATCATAGTATTCAATTTCTTTCCAAGTATTAGTTGTATTATTATATAACTTTAATAAATCTCTTTTAGGTATAAGTTCACTATTAATATCAATATTAGTTAATAAATGATAATGAACCGCACCACGTTCTTGAAATTCTGGAATACATAAATATTTAAAATCTTTCTTTTTACGCTTAACGCTATCTATATAGTTTCTAAGCTTTTTGTTGGCAAACTCCAAATCTGTAATATTATCTTTAAATGTTAATGTTATAAAAGTTTTCCAATCTTTCATATTAGATTTAGCTAGCCTCTGGCACTCTAATTTACTTCTTATAATACTTCTAATTTGTATTTCTTTGCTTGGTTCTTCTGGTAATAAAGCTAAAGCAGTAGTTTTTACATTATCATCTATATTTTCATTTTTACTAATTTTTTTTCTCAAATATAATTCATTTTGAATAGCACCTTTATCTTTATAAAAATAAACTTGTATATAATCGCCACACGTAACTATTTTAATATTATATAGTATTAAACTAGAAAGCTCATGATTAGTATTTGATTCTGTCGTAACTATGTGACTACTATCAAGTATAGATGTAGTCTCTTCTTTAGATTCCTCAATCATATAATTTATGTCTAAGAATAATGCTATAAGTCGGTTGGTGGGTCGCAACGGCGTGTGTGCGACACCACCACCAACTACCGACCTTATAGGTCTTATTATAGTCTATTTAAAGCACTTTAAAGAACAGTTTAGATAAACTGGTTAAAAATCCCATATTTCGCCCCATTTTAATAATTACTCTCTAATTTAGGGAGTTTTTATTTTTCATGTTTTATGATACAATTAAAAAGGTGATTATATGACAATTGAGGAATTTATTCAGTCTTTAGATTTTAAAGAAAATGATTATTTTTATCATGTAACAGGACAAGGGAATGCTGAATCTATCTTAGAAGAAGGTTTATATGTAGACGGAAATAATATTTTAAATACTAATAATATTCTTGAAACAACTACTCTTCCTTTAACACCAGACATAGTAGCCAGCGATTCACAATTTAAAAAATTTTTAATAGAAGAACAAAGCAGTTTAGGATTTAGAGATACTTCGGAGTTAGTTATATTAGGAGCGCCTAAAAGTTGTATGAAACAAATTGTTTCAGCTTTCTATAGTAATAAATCTGGAGTTTTTTATGAAGGAGTTGTTCATCCAGATTATATAATGGGATATTTTTCTAGAGATTCATTAGAGTTTACATTAAATGAAAAATTTAATTATGGAACTGATGCTTTTTATGAGTCTTTAGAATCTAGACCATTTTAATAATACAATTTTTTTATAAATGAAAGGAAGTATAGTTATGAAAAACATCTCTAATTTTATAGTAAGAATAACCAAAATAATTTTAAGTATAACTAATATTATTTTAATAGTTATTATAGTATTAAACATTTTATTGTTAATATCTGAAAAAGTATTAAAAAATGAATATCCAACTATTTTAGATTATACTTATTTTGTCCCTGAAGTGAGTTTTACAAATCTTAATATTAATAAAGGAAATCTATTATTAGTCGATACAAGAACTAGTAGTGATACTAATGATATAATTGTTTATAAAGAAGATAATTTACTTAAATATGGTAAAGTAACTTCAAGTGATAATTATAGTGCATCTATTGAAAGTAAAAATATAGCTAACGAAAATATTGTTGGTATTGTTATAACAAACATTCCTAGTATAGGAAACATTGTAAATAAGCTTTTAACAGTAAAATCACTAATTATTAGTGTTATCATTTTAACTATAACTAGCTTATTTCAAAATTTACTAATTAAGAAATATAAAAAAGATAATCAAGTAAAACCAGACTTTGCTAATATGAAAAATATATAAAGTATTCAAATGAATATTTTATTTTTTTATGCTATAATAAAAATGTGATTTATATGAAAGAAAGATTTAAACTTAAAGTTTCTGTTATTCTAATACTCACTAAAATAGAAAATAACGAAGAATATATATTACTAGAGAAAAGGCAAAATACCGGTATATTAGATGGTTTTTATGATGCTTCTTGTTGTGGTCACCTAGAAGAAGGAGAAACCTTAAAAGAAGGATTAATAAGAGAAGCAAAAGAAGAACTAGGAATTGACATTAAAGAAAAAGATTTAAGTATTTGTTCTACTATGCATGCAACCTTTGAAAATGGTGGGGAATATCTTCTTATTTCATTTCACGCTAATAAATATAAAGGAACTCCTAAAATTATGGAACCTGATAAATGTAGTGAATTAAAATGGTTTAAAATTAATGATTTACCAAAAGATTTAGCTGATACAAGAATAATTTCTATTGAAGATTATAAAAATAAAAATTACTATAGTGAATATGGATTTAATAAGAGGTGATAAAATGAAAAATGCTATAATTGTTGGAGGTGTAATTACTAAAGATGATAAATACTTATTAGTTCAAGAAGCCCAAGAAAAATGTTTTGGTAAATGGAATATTCCAGCTGGACATTTAGACCCAAACGAAACTATTTTTGAAGGTGCAACTCGCGAAATATATGAAGAAACTGGTTGTAAAGTAAATTTAACTGGAATCCTTCAAATAGCTAATAAAGTTCTAACTAAAGATACTTGGATAAGTATAATTTTTGCAACTGAATTAATTCAAGAAAATCTTCATTTTGATAAAAGTGAAATACTAGATGTTAAATGGTTTACTTATGAAGAAATATTAAGTATGGCTAATGAATTACGTAATTATGAATGGATAATAGATTGTATAAAAGCCTTAAGAGAAAATAAAATACTAGATTTAAATCGTGTTAAAATTATAAAATAAAAAAGTTACTTTTTTAGTAACTTTAATTAAAGAAATCTTTAATATTTTCAAAACCAGCGATAACTTCTTTCCCTACTGAAATTAAGTTATCTTTTTTTAATTTAAACGACCATTTTACTAAAGCAATTTTTCCATTTTCAATTTCAATACAAGTAATCCCGTTTGGATGAATTGCTGAACCATCATTAAAATAATAGCTCTCTCCTATTAAAGGATAGATAGGTTTATGAGTATGACCTGCAATAACAATTTTTTTATTTTCATTACTCCATTTTTCTAATTTTTTATCTGTAGATTTTGTCCCTTTATAATTTTTAGCCGCACTAGTTGGGTCTTTTAATCCAAATCTTTCTAAAGGCCGCCATATATTTCTCACTAAAAATCTAGATAAACGCCAAAGAGTACTATTAAGTAAATCTACTTGATGTCCATGTAATAAAAATATATCATTACCCTTATAATTTAAAACAGCACTTTCATAAACTTGTAAATCATTTAATAAATCACTTTCTTTTTTAGTATAAATATCCTTATAACTATAAAAATTATTTTTTAAAATAGTTTTATTTTTTTTACACATATCATGATTACCATATATCATTAATAATCTCTTTTCTTCATTAAATTTTCTCAATAATTTAAAAGTACCTAAATGCCCTGTAATAATATCTTTATAATTTTTTACTTCCCACATATCATCACCATCACCAAGTTCTATATATTTAAAACCTTGAGTATAATATGTTTTTAAAGCAGCTTCATATATATTTTCATTATGAACAAAATTATCATAAGAATCTCCTGAACCTCTATGAATAT
>CAPZYV010000078.1 GCA_948750805.1 uncultured Bacilli bacterium
TAGATGGATGTTTAAAGGTAGCTGTTTGATAAATTGGATAACTAATTGAACCAGTAGTTGGGTCTACACCATTAGCTCCATGAACTACAATAGATTCAAGTTTTAAATTTTCCTTTCTATCAGCATTCTTATAATCTTTAAAATTTTTCATTTTTCCTCCGTTTTGCAAGGATTTTCTCCTTAACTTTAGTATAACTAGTACAATACTTAATGTCAAGAAAATGCCTATTAACTTTACATTAAAAGTATATGTTTATAAATATAAAGTTAGTCTACTATGCAATTTTTAATTTTTATAAAAATTCTTAAAACTTTTTATCATTGTCAAGTAACTTATTATCTACGCTTATTACTTTTTGTTCTAAATTTCCTAATAAAGTTTTGCAAATCTCTAGATAACATTACTTGTTTACCTCTAACTGTATATATTTTTTCTTCAACTAATTACTCATTTTTAAACTCTTCGGAATATTAAATCAATGCACCTTTTTATGTATATTGGTTCACTATCTTTATTATATATTATACCTTAAGTGATGTTATATAAAAAAATTAGGTTTTAAAAAAGAAAGTTTTTAGCTTTCTAATTTTCCTTTTTATGAATTCCTAAAATATTGTCTATTTCTTGATAAGCTATATCAAAGTCGTCCATTGCTACTTCATATACTTTAGTATTTTTTAAATTTTTAATTTCTGGTAATAAACTTTTATATACATTTTGTTGATTAACACTATTTTCTAAACTAAAAGCTTGATACTGGTGATGGTCTCTTTTAAGTCTTATCTCAAAGATGCTAGTATCTTTTAAATATAAAGAAATATAATAAACTTCAAAATCAAGTTCGCCAAACATACTTAATAATTCTTCATATACATCCGTAAAATCATATTCTTTATAACCTAGTTTAGCATAAACTTGCTCGGTAAAAAATGTACGGTCAAATATTAAATTAACATCAGTGTTTTCTAATTCTTTTATATATTTTAATAAGGCATGGTACATTTTGATACTTTTTTCTTTGCCTGTAATAGTTTTATCTTTAACACCAGTTAAACGATAAAGATTAGAGGCAGCTATATTATCCCGAAGATAATTTGTTAGATTAGTTTTACCACATCCTTGAGGTCCTTCTACGACGATTAATTTCATTTTATTTCACTCTCCTATAACTTACATGTTTATATAATAATCCATTATCAGTATTTTCTTTTAATATCGTTCTTTCATAATTATCTTTATTAAATTCTGGAAAGTAGACATCAGCATTAGAATCGCTTGCTTCTATTTCTGTTAATATTAGTTCATCTGCATAATCTATAAATAGTTTATAAATTTAAGCCCCACCAATTATAAATACTTCTTCATCTAATTCTTTTAAGTAATTTAATAATTCTTCTAGTGAATTAAAAATAGTGGTACCATTTATTTTTGTTTTTTGATGACTTAAAATAATATGTTCTCTATTAGGTAAAAGTCCAGGTAATGATTTAAAAGTATTCATCCCCATAATTATTTTATGATTAGTTGTCGTTTCTTTAAAAAATTGTAAGTCCCCTTTTAAGTGCCAAATCAAGTCATTATTTTTGCCTAATTCTCTATTTTGACCGATTGCAGCGATGATAGTTATTTTTGCCATACTTTACCCTCCTACTTAAATGTACAAAAAAAGTAGAAATTTGTCAATTGATATTGTGTAAAAACTATTTTTTATTTATAATGGATATGGAGGTATTGATATGAATAAAGGTACTAAAGGTGATATATATACCAAAGAATTAATTAAAAGAATATTAGATGAAGGTTGCTTAGATAAATGGCCTAGTTCCAATTATGGTGATGGAGTTCCTGCTCATACGATAAGTGTTAATCATGGTATGATGACTTATGATTTAACAAAAGGTGAAATGCCAATAATTACTTTAAGACCTATAGCTGTTAAGAGTGCTATTGGAGAATTATTATGGATATATCAAGATGAGTCAAATAATTTAGATATTTTACGTGATAAATATGGTGTTACTTGGTGGGATGAATGGGATATTGGTAATCGCACTATTGGAGCTGTTTATGGTGAAACAATTAAAAGACATAATATGGTTAAAGATTTAATTCAAGATATAAAAAATAATCCTGATGGCAGAAGACACATAATAAATATGTGGCAAGTTGATGATTTTAAAGATAAGCATGGTCTTAAACCTTGTGCTTATCAAACGGTATGGAACGTTCGGCATGGTAAAGATGGCATAGATTATTTAGATATGAGTTTATTTCAACGTTCAAGCGATTTTTTAACAGCTGGCTCAATTAATCAAGTTCAATATTTAGTTTTCTTGCATTTAATTGCTAGACATTGTGGGTATACTCCTGGTAGATTTACTTGGTTTTATAATAATATTCAAATATATGATAGACATACAAAACAAGCTCATATTATGCTTGATAGAGAACCTATTGAATGTGAACCTCAAATTTGGTTAAATCCTGATAAAACTAATTTTTATGATTTCACAGTAGATGATATAAAAATAATAGGCTATCCTATGGATGAAATAAAAGAAAAGAATCCTCAATTACGTTTTGATTTAGGACACGAAAATGTTGATACTAAAGGATTTAATGTAAAAGATTTTAAAGCAAAAAAAGACTAATTTAGCTAGTGTTAAATTAGTTTTTTTAGTTATTTATTTTGGAATTATATTTATCAATTATTTTATTTATATATCTAAAACCATACTTTGTATAGTTTATTTCTTTTAATAATTCTTCATAGTTGACATTATTATTATTTAATTTTTCTTTTAAATAAGCTATAACTGTTTCTTTATCTAAACAATCAAAAGTAATGATATCATCAAAACGACCTAAAAATTCTTCACTAAAGGTATTTGTTAAATTATTATTTTTTTCGCCAAATCCAACATTAATATTTTTATAAGCATTTGATGTCATAAAAATAAGAGTATGAGAAAAATCTATTTTTTCACCATGAGAATCATGAATAAAACCTTCGTCCATAATTTGTAAAAAAAGGTTTAAAACACTAGGATGAGCTTTTTCTATTTCATCAACTAAGATAATTGAATAAGGATTATATTTTATTTTATTAAAGATAAATTCATCATCGTAACCAATATATCCTTGGGAAACCCCTATTAGTTTATTTACTGAAGTTTCTAAATTATATTCACTCATATCAAGCCTAATTAAATTGTTTTTTAATTCTTTACTTATTAATTTAACTGATGATGTTTTACCTACTCCGCTTGGTCCAACTAAAAGTATTTTTAAATTTTTATCATTGTTAAAATAATATTTTAAATTATTTATTAATTTGACAATAGCATTTGTTTCACCATATATATTGTCATTTAATAAAGTAGTTATTTTTTTTATTATTTCTTCTTTATTTAAAAACATTGGAACACTACTTTTGGCTTCAATAACATTTAATATATCATTTAGTGAAATAGAACTATTATTTTCATTTTTATAATTATTAATTTTTTCCTCTAGTTTATTAATTTCTAAACAAGTATCTAAAGCTTTATCAAAACTACCATTTAAAACATATTTTTCTTTTTTAATAATTAATTCTTTTAAATCTTTTTCTAAAGGTTTTATTAAAGATTTAGAACCATTTTTTCTTTTTACATGAGCACAAACACTATCTAATAAATCAATTGTTTTATCAGGATTTTTCTTTATATATAAATATTTATGAGCAAGATTTACAATATCATTTATATTTTCTTCAGTTATTTTTATTTTATGGTGTTCTTGATAAGTTTCTTTAAGCCCTAATATTATTTCTTTAGTTTCTTCTATGTTTGGTTCTTTTATTTCAATAGTTTCGAAACGACGTTCTAAAGCTTTATCTTTAGCAATAAAACGTTCATATTCTTTAGTGGTAGTAGCACCAATTACTTTAATATCGCCCCTAGCTAAATAAGGTTTTAGGATATCACTTGCATTAATTGCTCCTTCAGCTCCACCTGCATTTACCATACTATGAACTTCATCAATAAATAAAATAATATTTTTATTTTTAATAACTTCTTTAATGATTTTGGTAAGTCTTTCTTCAAATTCACCACGATATTTAGTACCACTCACTAAATCACCCATTGGAAGTTCTATAATTATTTTATTTTCTAATGATTGAGGAACATCTTTATTATTAATACGTCTAGCTAGTTCTTCTACAATTGCAGTTTTACCTACCCCAGCTGGACCAATTAATAATGGATTACTTTTTTTCTTACGTAGTAAAACTTCAATTAAGTTATTTATTTCACTATCCCTACCAATACAAGGTTCAAATTCGCTAACTTTATCATTTAATACAGTACCAACATTATATATTTCTAATTTACTTTGATTTAAAGAGCTAGGCTTTACTTTTAGTTCATCATATAATTCATCAATATTAATACTCATACCAATCATTATTCTAATGGCTATTCCTTCACCTTCATCCAACATAGCTATTAAAAGATGATTTTCAGTTACTTTTCCTTCATTATTTTCTTTAGCATCACTTAAAGCAGAACTAAGTACTCTTTTTAAAAGAGGAGTATATAAATTAATATCAATATTTTTTTTAGGCATACCTACAATTTTTATTAATTCATCGCGAAAACTTTGATAAGTTAAATTGTATTCTGCTAATTTTTTTTGAAGTTCAGTGTTACTTTTTAATATCGCTAATAATAAATGTTCTGTTCCT
>CAPZYV010000079.1 GCA_948750805.1 uncultured Bacilli bacterium
TATTTCCATTTCTAGTGTTTTAAAGGGTTACTTTTTCGGAAAACAAAATATGATTCCAAATACTATTTCTAATATCATTGAACAAATTGTTAGAATATTATTAATTTATTTAATAATTCCTTATTTAGTTACTATTAACATTACTGTATCTGTTATGGGATTAATTTTAATAAGTATTGCGACTGAAATATCTTCTATATTAACTTTTTTAGTTTTTTTACCAAAAAAAGTAACAATAAACAAAAAAGATATAAAACCTAATATAGAAACTACTAAAGAAATATTAAATATTTCTCTACCTACTGTTTCTTCAAGATTAATTGGTAATATTGGATTTTTCTTTGAACCAATTATTTTAACTAATATTTTACTTTATATGGGTTATTCAATGAGTTATATTTTAACAGAATACGGAGCTTATAATGCCTACTCTATATCTTTACTTACAATGCCTTCATTTTTTATTCAAGCTATATCTTCTTCTTTGTTGCCTGAAATTTCTCGCTTTTATTATGTCAAAAATATGAAAATGGTTAAAAGAAGAATTAAACAAGCCTTAATTATATCATTTATAACAGGTATAGTATTTTCAGGAGTAATATATATATTTCGAGATTATCTTTTAAATACGTTATATAACACATTAAATGGTTCTAATTATATTAGACTTTTAGCTCCCTTTTTTGTACTATTTTATATTGAAGGCCCACTTGCAAGTGTTCTACAAGCCATAGGCAAATTCAAAACTTGCATGCTCATAACTTTAATAGCTACTATAATAAAAACCATTACCATAACTTTATTTTGCTTCTTTAATATTGGAATGTATGCTTTAGTAATATCAGAAATAATTAATATTATTATAGTTGTATCTCTATTATTTAAAGCGATTAAAAAAGAATTATATTAATTAGCAAATTCATAAGTAACGGTAAGAATATTTTTATCTGTAGTATATTTAATTATAAATGCATCATATTCTTTAGATATTAAAATACCGATTGTTTCATTATGATGCTCTTCTTTTAATTCTCTATCAATAAGTTCTTTATAAAACAATAATTGATTGCAATCATTATATTTTGCTTTATTTGTTTTTATTTCTACTACAATATAACAGTTTAATTTAATATTAAAGAATAACAAATCTATTTTAAAAGTATGATTATAAGTTTTTATTTTATATTCATGACCTACTAAAGCAAAACCTGTTCCCAATTCTAAAAATTTATTTTCAAGCATTTCAATTATATATTTATGTAATACTTTCTCATTTAATTTATCTATATTTTTATCACTTCTAATTAATATAGGGTCTTTTATCATATCTTCAATCGTTAGCTTATAATTATCATTTTCAATTAATTTTATATTTTCCTTATCAGCATAGCTTAGTCTATCAAAAGCTTTGTTTTTTTTTCATTACGTAGTTCTCGTACTGATAAATTATTTATTATTATTTGATTTATATAATAATTTCTTTCATTTTCATTTTTGATTGGTAGTAACTCAACAATCTGTGACCAATTTAATTGGTCCGACATTGTAGGACTTTTTACAAAATAAACATAAAATTGCCTCATTTTCTTTAAGCTTGTTTTGCTATAATTACTACCATATTTTTGAGTTAATTCTAAAGACCACTTTTTAATCAAATTATCTCCATATTTTGCACGTGTACTTCCGCCTTGGGCTTCAATTAATAATTTACCTATCTCAAAATAGGCTTTTAATTTCTCACTATTATCTTGTAAAGCACGAACTTTAGAGGTCACTTCAACAGTTTCAATAATATTAGTTATTTTGTTATAATATTCTTTTTCTAGCATTTTAAAATCCTCCCTGAGGGATTACTATAACATATTGAAAATAAATTATTTGTCATTTGATGTCTTTATTTTATATTTTTGTACCTATATAAAAACTAACAATTTTTTCCTTGTTAGTTTTTTAGTTAGTAATTTCAGCCATTTCTCTTCTTGTTTTAATTGTTTTATTTTCAATGTTGACTCTTTCGACTACAAAAAGCATTAAAATAACATTCATTGTAAATGAACCACCATAACTAAGAAGCGGTATTGGTACACCCGTAAGTGGGATAAGAGCTAAAACTCCCAGTAAATTTATTAATATATGGAATAATAAATATAAAAAGACACCGTAAGCTAAAATGCTTAATCGCAAATTTTCAGCTTCTCTAGCTATTTTTAAGATGCGATAAAGCATTACCATATAACCAAATATTAAAAAAACTCCGATGATTGCTCCCATCTCTTCTACAATTATAGGAAAAATAAAGTCAGTATGGCTTTCTGGCAAATACAAATATTTTTGACTACTATTGCCTAATCCAACCCCAAAAAGACCTCCGTTATGAATAGCTATAAAACCATTACATACTTGATATCCAGTATTTTCAGTATATCTTGTACATGGATTAGTAAATTGAAATCTTTGTAACTGATAAGATTTGAAAATATCAGCACCACTATATAATAAACCTAGTCCTGCAGCGACTGCTATTATTGCTCCAATTTTTAAAACTTTTATCACATTTTTTTTAACGAAAGGTATACTAATAAATATAAAGAATACTATACCCATAATAATTAAAGCAGTTCCTAAATCAGGCTGAATTGCTACTAATAAGGCAATAAAGACACATATTGCTACAGGAAGTATAAATAAATAAATATTTTCCTTTTTAATTTTTTCAAGCCTAGCATAAGATGTTGCTAAAAAAATGATACATACTGATTTGGCAAATTCAGCAGGTTGCAAATTTACAGGACCAACACTATACCAACTACGAACACTACTAGTTATTTTGCCATAAGCAAACAAACCAAATAAAGCAACTATAATAATTAAAACTGCTAAGGGAACAAAATATTTATATTTACTAGTAGGAAGCCTAAGAATAATTATAATACCGATAATATAAGCGATAGCTAAAAATATTGCTTGTCTAATAAAAAAGTGATATTGAGGTACATTATATCTTAAAACTGTGGAAACACTAGATGATGAAAAAATCATAATTAGTCCAAATATACTATATATAAACATTATAGCTAAAAGCCATA
The DNA here is from genome assembly GCA_948750805.1 of uncultured Bacilli bacterium. The sequence goes on from CAPZYV010000079.1 coordinate 3,087, forward strand.
AATCCATCTTTCCAATAATTTTTTTCAAGTTCTTCACCCTATTTTAATTTTAACATATATATTAAATATTTTAAAGAATTTTTAGAAATTAAACTTTTTTAATGTCAAAAAGCGACTTAGTTGAGTAAACTATATTAGATACATAAAGGAGGTATAAATATGTATTATTATGGAAATAATGGCTACTATGGAGGAAACTATGGTGGTGGTTATGGATACCAACCTTGTTGTAACACTGGATATGCAGGATATACAAGTGGATACGGTATTGGAGCTGCTATTTGGATAGTTTTATTCATATTGCTTATCATTATAATTGGTGCTAGCTGGGGTTTCAGCGGTAACAATAATAACTAGGAAGACTCCTCTTCCTTTTTTTCTTTTTTAAATAATTGAAAATTACACATATTTATGATAAAATATAACTGTTTTTGGAGTGAAGTTATATGAAATTACCAAATTTAAAAATATTAGATGAAAAAGATAAAATTTTAAGAAAAACAAGTAATAATGTTACATTTCCTTTAAATGATACCGATAAACAAAATATTGAAGACATGATAACTTATCTTAAAATGAGTCAAATCGAAGAATATAGTAAAAAATATAATTTACGAGCTGGTATGGGTCTTGCTTATATTCAAATAGGTATTCCGAAAAGAATATTTGTAATAGTTGAAGAATTAGAAGATGGTGAATTTAAGGATTATATACTTATAAACCCAGAAATTATAACTCATAGTGAAGAAATGATTTATGTAGGTGAAGGCGAAGGATGTTTAAGCGTTAACCGAGAAGTTGACGGAATAGTCCCAAGATATGCAAGAATAACTGTAAAAGCTCAAGATATAAATGGTAATCCTTTTACTATTAGAGTTAGAGAAGATATAAGTGTAGCATTTCAACATGAATTAGACCACTTAAATGGTATTTTATTTGTTGATAAAATTGACCCTAAAAATCCCTTTAAAAATGCTAATAAATATCGGGAAATTTAAAAAGAACACCTTGGATGTTCTTTTTTTAACGATTCTAATTATAAATTCTAAATTTCTTCTAAATTAACACTAACTACTTTACTTACACCAGACTCTTGCATAGTTATACCATATAACACATCAGCGTACTCCATGGTTCTTTTTTTATGGGTAATTAAAATAAACTCTGTAGTATCTCTTTTTTCTTGTAAATACTTACCGAAAGTATCAACATTAGCTTCATCAAGAGCAGCTTCAACCTCATCTAATATACAAAATGGACTAGGTTTAACATTTAAAATGGCAAATAATACCGCTATAGCAGTAAGAGTTTTTTCACCACCTGATAATAGGCCAATTGAATTAAGTTTCTTCCCAGGAGGTTCAGCAACAATTTCAATTCCTGTATTTAAAATATCGTTAGGTTCAGTTAAAAGTAAACTACCCTTTCCTCCTTTAAATAATTTTTTAAATACTTGATTAAATTCATTACTAATTTTTGTAAAAGTATCTTTAAATCTTTCAATCATAATTTTATCCATTTCAGAAATAATATTATTTAATTCTGTGCTAGATTCTTCTAAATCAGTACTTTGTTTAATTAAAAATTCATAACTTTCATTTACTCGTTCATATTCGCTAATAGAGCCAATATT
>CAPZYV010000080.1 GCA_948750805.1 uncultured Bacilli bacterium
TTAAATATCACTAACAGTAATGATATTAATTATATGTATCTTACTCTTAGAGAATTTCAAGATGAAGCTGTTAAAACAGTAAAAGTTCCTAAAAGTATAAGTAAAATTATAAGTGAACAAGGTTTATATGAATTTACATTTGAATATACGAATATTTTTCCCAATAATATCGAACAAATTTTTAAAAAATGTAAAATCATAAATATTGAAAAAGTAACTAACGAAGAGTAAACTAAAAAGTTTGCTTTTTTTTAAAATAAATATTTACAATCAAAGTAAAATAGTTCATAATTAAAAGGAAATAAAATATAAGGAGGATAAAATGAAATTTTTAAAATGTGCATTATGTAAAGACACTATTATTGCTAAAGAAAATAATTTATTTAGTTGTTGTAATAAAGAAATGGAAGAAGTAAAACCTAATACTGCTGAAGCTGCAACAGAAAAACATATTCCTGTAATAAATACTAAAAATAATAAAGTTATTATTACAGTAGGTGAGACTCTTCATCCCATGACTGAGGAACATTATATTGAGTGGATTTATGTTGTAACTAACACACGCGAAATTAAGTATAACTTAAAACCAAATTCTACACCAGAAGTAGCTTTAACTTTAGAAGCAAACGAAATCATAAAAGAAGTATATGCGTATTGTAATATTCATAGCTTATGGCTTAATGAATTAAAGTAGATTATTTATCTACTTTTAAATTGTTTGTTTTCAAATTAAATGTTATAATAATTACAAAAAACAGGAGATAAAATGGAATATCGTAAAACTATCAAAGAAGATGAAGATTACTTAAGACAAGTATCTATTCCCGTAGATTTTAATAATAGTGATTGGCAAAAATCTATTACTGCCTTAGATAACTTTTGTAAAAATGATGATAATTGTATGGCTATGGCATCTGTTCAAATAGGCATTCCTCTACGAATAATTTATTTAAAAAAAACTGACTTAAATCGTTTAGAAGAAGATTACAATGAATCTAAAATTCTAATAAATCCCATTATCAAAAAAAGTATTGGCTTAACAAGATATTGGGAAGCATGTGCTAGTTGTTTAGATAATACTGGTTTAGTAGATAGACCTTATGAAATAGAAGTTGAATATTATGATAATAACGAAATTAAGCATCAAGAAATATTTAAGGGATTTAGTGCTACAGTTTTATCTCATGAAATAGACCATTTAGATGGCCTTTTACATATCGACATTGCGAGCCAAGTTATATTAATGAATATAGAAGAAAGAAAAGAGTTTCGTAAAATTCATCCTTATGAAATAATAAGTAAAACTGGTAATTATATAAAACCAAAATCTAAAATAAATAATAAAGAAAAAGCAGAGTAAAGTGGACATATACTTTGCTTGTTTTATTTTTAAAAACCTAAATACGTGATATAATAATATTAGGAGGATAAAATATGGATAGTATAAGTATGTTAGAAAGATATGGCGATGACTTAACTGCTAAGGATTATATTACGGACCCTGCAATTGGACGTGATGAAGAAATTAAACAAATGATTTTAGCACTATTAACTCCTGAAAAAAGTGCCCTTTTAGTAGGTAAACCAGGAATAGGTAAAACAGCAATAGTTGAAGGTCTTGCTTACCGGATAATAAAAGGTTATGTACCAGACGTTTTATTAAATTATCAAATAATTAAAATTAATATTACAAGTCTTATTGGTAGTACTAATATAACTGGTGAAACTGAAAATAGAATTGATTTATTAGTACGCGAACTTAATACTAAGGATAACGTTATTCTTTTTATTGATGAAACTCATTTATTAATAAATAAAAATGGTGGTATGGATTTTGCTAACATGTTAAAAGCTGGATTAGACCGTGGAACAATCAAAATGATTGGAGCTACTACTACCGAAGAATATGAACAATATATTTTAAGAGATAGAGCTTTTTTACGAAGATTCCAAAAAATAGAAGTTATAGAAAGTGATAAAGAAACAACTATCCAAATTCTTATGGGAACACTTCCAAAAATAGAAAAGAAGATTGGTGTTAAATGTGAATATACAAGTTATATTAAAGAACGTATTATGCGTTTTATAGTTGATATGACAGATGAATATAAAAGAGTATATGAAGTCGCTTCCCGATATCCTGATATTTGTTTAACAATTGTATCCAATGCTTTTACTTATGCTTTATATGATAATAACCAAATAGTAACTATAAAACATTTTTATAAAGCTATATGTAATGCCAAAAATATTTATGAAGATGCAAAATTAAAAGAAATAGAAAGATTTAAAACTGAGTTTAAAGATATTTTAACTGAAGAAGGAGTTGATTTAAATGAACAAAATTAAAGTACTACAAATTGGTTGTGGTCGTATGAGTAAATATATAATGGAATATATTTATAATTTAGGTGGTGAAATAGTTGGAGCTATCGATATAGACCCTGAAAAAATTGGCAAAGATATAAGTACTATAATTAATTCCACTCCAAAAAACATTTTTATTTATGATTATAATAAATTAGAAACCATAATTGATGATACTAAGCCTGATATTGCTGTTATAACAACTCTTAGTTTTTTAAATGATGTTGAAGATGCTATTAGAACATGTATAAGAAGTGGTGTAAATGTAATTACAACTAGCGAAGAATGCTTTTATGCCAAAAATAGTAATCCAACTTTATTTCAAGAACTTGATATTTTAGCCAAAGCTAATAATGTGACTATAACTGGATGCGGATACCAAGACGTATTCTGGGGCAACTTAATTACAGTTTTAGCAGGTTCTACTCATAAAATAACTAAAATTAAAGGAAGTTCATCATATAATGTTGAAGACTATGGAATTGCTTTAGCTCAAGCGCATGGAGCCGGATTAACTATTGAAGAATTTAATAAAACTATAGCCAGTGCTGATAATATTCCTGATGAAGAACGCAATAAACTCATTCAAGAAAGAAAATTTAGCCCTTCATACATGTGGAATGCAACAGGTTGGATAGCAAATAAAATGGGTTTAACTCCTATTAGATTAAATCAAAAATGTGTACCTGAAACATCTGAAGAAGATTTACATAGTGAAACTCTAAATATGGATATCAAAGCTGGAAATGCAACTGGTATGAGTGCTATTGCAATCCTAGAAACCAAAGAGGGAATTACAATAGAAGCCGAGTGTATAGGTAAAGTATATAGTTCTGAGGATTATGATAAAAATGAATGGACCATTTATGGTGAACCAGAAACAACTATAATAGTAAATAGACCAGATACTGTAAAACTAACATGTGCTGATGTTGTAAATAGAATACCAGACGTTATAAATGCAAAACCAGGATTTATTTTTACAAGTGAATTAAAAGAAAGCACATATAAATTAAAATATTAATAAGAAATAAAAAGAACCTCAATTTAAATTTGAGGTTTTAATGTCTATTTTAAATGTCTATTTTTGCTTTACAACTCGTAAGTATAGTCAAACTTTTAATGTGACAATTAATAGCTTATATGATAATATAATAATTATAGAGGTAACCATGAATATAGATTTAGTTGATTTAGTAAATGAAAAAGACGAAGTAATAGGAACAATAGATAGAAATAATAGTAATTTTATTAAATATAAAAATGTAAGAGGAGTAGAAGCTTTTCTGATAACTAATAATAATAAGATTATAATACCTAAAAGAAGTAGTAATAGAAGAATATATCCCAACTGTTATGACTATTCTGTAGCAGGCATGGTAGATAGCAAAGAAGATTATGAAGAAGCAATATATCGTGAATTAAAAGAAGAACTAGGAATAGATAATATTGAACTAAAAGAAATAGCTTATTTTAATCCATATAAAAGCAATAGTCCTATGTTTATAAAATTATATGTTGGATACATAGATTTTGAAATAAAAAATTATGATAAAGATGGAATATCAAAACTATATTATTTAACTGTTGAGGAGATAAATAAATTACTAAAAGAAAATATTAATCAATTTAAAGGTACTTTTAGTTGTTCATTTGCAGAATTAAAATCATATTTAAAAAATAAAATGGATAACTAAAAAATTATCCATTTTTATATGTAATATCATAGTTACTAGGACCTTCAATACATTTACCATCTATATCATATCTAGAACCATGACATAAACAGTCCCAAGTTTGCTCTATTTCATTAAACACAATTCCGCATTTCATATGAGGACAACGATTATGAACAATGTGTTCTTTTCCATTATTATCTTTATAAATAGCTACGTTATCTTTGCCAATTTTTTTGTAAATAACATTCTTATTATTAACATTATTTTTATTACTTTTGAGTATTGATTTTAAACTACAACCAACATCTAAAGGAAACCTTACAATCTTACTTAAATTAATTTTTCTATTAGGAGAAAATAAATCTATATATTTATTTTCTTTATTTAAAATGATATCTATAATTAACTTACCAGCCAAAGTTCCATTAGTAAATCCCCATGTATTAAAACCACTTGCCATAAGTAATGTGTTATCTTGTTCATAAATCTTTCCAATATATGGTATATAATCATTAGTAATTATATCTTTATTACTCCAAATATATTCAAAATTACCTTGAGTTTTTAAATTAGTAAAATTAGCTTTAATACTTTTTATATTAGAAGATATAAATGACTTA
>CAPZYV010000081.1 GCA_948750805.1 uncultured Bacilli bacterium
ATCTTTTTCTTTAAATTTTTTGCTGGAATCTAAAATTTGTTTATCTTTATTTACCAATAGATTATAAATTTTTAAGTATACTTTATTATCAAAACTCTGATTATTTAAGTAATCACATAATGATAATGTATCTTCTAAGTTTATATTTTTATTATAAATGCTAGATAAATATACCGAACTATTACTATTTAAAAATTTATTTATTCCTTCTTTTATTTTATTATTTAATGAATTTTCTGTTAATCCTAATTCTCCGCTATTGCATATTTCTAAATAGATTTCATTAATAATAATTAACCTTTTTAATTTCTTATCCTCTGTTAATCCTTTAATATCATCAACTATTATACTTGCAATTCTATTTAGACCCATTTTTGTTGTCTTAATTTCAAACCTATTATCTTTAGCTAATTCAATTGTGTCTTTTTTTATTATCATCTCAAAACCTCCCTTAACTAATTCAATTATATCTTATAAACAAAGAAAAAACTAGCATTTTAGCTAGTTTAGTATGTTTTAATTGGTAATATTAATTGTAATAAAGTTTTATCTTTATCATCTTTGATAATAATTGGTTGAACATCATTGTTAAAGCATAATACTACGTTTTTACTTTCAACGGTTCTTAATGCATCCATCATGAACTTAGATGAAAATGCTATTTTTATATTATTTTCGTTATTCTTTTCAACATCCATCTTTTCTTCTACACGACCTATCTCAGGAGAATTAGATGAAACTACTACTTCGTTTCCTTCAGTCTCAAACTTAACGATGTTTTTATCTTTTTCGCTAGTAAGTAATGCTGCTCTATCAATTACGTTAAAGAATTCACTAGCATTAGCTTTTACTTCAATCTCAAATGACGCAGGTATTAATCTATTAACATCAGGGAAAGTTCCAGAAAGTACTCTTGTTTGAAATAATGTATCATCAAATTTAAATAATACTTTATTACTAAATACGTGCATTTCAATATTATCATCGTTTTCTTCTAATATTTTAGTTAATTCTATTAAGTTTTTACCAGGTATTACTATGTTCATATCTTCAGATACTTTATTTGCTAAAGTTACATATTTTTTAGCAAGTCTATATGAATCTGTTGCAATACATTCTAATTTATCTTCATTTATCTTAAAGTTAATACCAGTTAATATTGGTCTTGTTTCTTGTGTTGATATAGCAAATGAAGTTTTACTAATTAAGTTTTTGAATTCTGTTTTCTTAATTATAATAGGTTCTTTTTTCTCTTCCATGTTTAAGTTAGGAAATTCAGATGCTTCCATGCAATTTAAATTAAATTCAGAATTTCCACAAGAAATTAAAACTTTAATGTTATCTAATAATTCTATGTTTACTATTCTTCCTTCTAATTTTCTTATTATTTCTAATATATATTTACCTTGGATTACTGTTGATCCTACTAATCCGATTTCTTCTAACTTATCTTTATTAATAAATGATTCAATACTTATATCATTATCACTTGCACTTAGGAATAATCCTTCATTTGTTAAATTAAACTTTATACCTGATAATACAGGGATTAAATTTTTACTTGATAAAGCTTTACTTACTGAATTTAAACTTTGAAGTAAAACATCTTTTCTAATACTAAATTTCATATCTTATTTCTCCTTATATTTATAATGTTTTATTATTATTACTGTGGATAATGTGGATAACTTCATTTTTCTTTATAAAATAAGGAAATTTTTAATGTTTTTAATCCACATACCCTGATTATAACTCCCCTTTTATTCCACAGGCTTATTTTATTTTACTTTTTAATGCATCAATTATGGACTTAAACTGTGGATTAGTTTTCAGTTCATTATCTATTTTATCCACTGAATGCATTACTGTTGAATGGTCTCTTCCGCCAAATTGTATTCCTATCTTAGGAAATGACTCATCAGTTAGAGTTCTACATAAGTATATAGCTACTTGTCTTGGAAATGCAATATCTGCCTTTCTCTTTTTTGATTTTAAGTCTTCAACCGTTATGTTGTAATATTCTGCTACTACTTGTTGTATCTTTTGAATGTTATTTTTAACAAATGAGGACTTAGATAAATAATCCTTTAAAGCATCAATTGCTAAGTTAAGATCAATATCACTTGTATTAAACATTGCCGCATAAGCAATTACCCTTGTTAATGCACCTTCTAATTGTCTTACGTCAGAATCACAGTTATTAGCAATGTAAGCGATAACGTCATCACTTATTGTCCCAGCCATGTTTTGACCAATTATCTTTTTATGTAATATTTCAACACGCATTTCGTATTCTGGTGGATAAATATTAACACTTAATCCCCAATTAAACCTTGTACGCAGACGATCTTCTAGTTTTTTTAAGTCATCTGGTGATCGGTCTGATGAAATAATAATTTGTTTATTATCATCATATAAATTATTAAAGGTGTTGAAAAACTCCTGTTGTGTTTGTGTTGCGCCTCCTAAGAACTGAATATCATCAATTATTAGAACGTCAACTCCCCTATACTTATTCTTAAAGCTATCAATGTAGTTAAAGTTTGTACCAGATTCGTCTTTCTTATTTAAATTAAGGAAATCTGATATAAATTGTTCACTTGTTACGTATAGTACCTTTTTATTAGAGTTTTCAATAATAAAGTTACCTATTGCATGCATCAAATGAGTCTTCCCTAATCCACTATTACCATATAAGAATAAAGGATTATATGTCTTCCCTGGATTTTCTGCAACAGAAACCGCTGCCATGTAAGCAAACTTATTACTATCCCCTACTATGAATGAATCAAACGTATACTTTGAATTTAAGTTTGATTTTTCTGGTGTATTTAAAGGAACTCCTATATTTTCCACAGGAATACTTACATTTTTTTGTACTTCATCCTCAAATACAAACTCAAAATCGAAGCTAGTATTAGTTATTTCGCTAAATACATCCGATATTGTTTGATACCAAGTTTCTTGCAAACTTTTCTTTTGCAATGGTGAATCAACAAGTATTTTCGCTACATTATTATCAAGAGATACCAGCTTAGTATTCTTAAACCAAGTATCATATGATAATGAAGATATCTTTGGTTTAATTTTTTCTAGGAAATTATCCCATAGATTATCTATGTTCATAATAACCTCCTTTCCCCCTATAAAACCTCGGTTGTTTACACCTATTTTACCAAAAAAACTGTGGAAAAACAATGTATATTAGTATATAAATACTTTTCCACAATAGTTATCCACAGGTAAATTCGTTATATTTCAACAAAAAACGACAAAATCCACCTTTCCACAAATTTTTTTTCAACTTTAAAATTATAAACATTTCAGAGTTTTCCACATGGTGTTAATAATTAGTTAAATTGTTAGAAAACATAAGGAAAAACGCTGTAAATCTGTGGAAAAGTATGTGATTAACTATTTTACATTAAAATAAACTTTTTTTAGAAAATGTGGAAAAGGTATTGACAAGGTTTATTGATAAATATTGATTAATATAATAAAGAATAGGGGATAAAGGAGTATTTATAAAATAGGATATATTAACAGCTTGTACATAAAAAAGGTTGACAATTACTTAAATAACCCTTATAATACTTGTGTTAAAAAAGAAAAAGACGAAAACAAAATTAAATGGGAGGTGTAGACATGAAAAGACCTTTTCAACCAAATAACCATAAGAGAAAGAAAACTCACGGATTTTTTGCTAGAAAATTAGCTGGAACAGGCGTTATAAATAAAAGAAGAGCAAAAGGACGTAAGAAATTATCAGCATAATTCCACTTATTTAGGTAAGTGGTTTTTTGTTATCATTGAGGTGATATTAAATGAAGAAGTTAAATATAGTTAAAGAAAAAAAAGATTTTGATAAAGCATTTAAATTAAGAAATCAAGTTGCTTCTAAATATGCTTATATATATATTAAGGAAAATGATGTAGATAATTACAGATTTGGAATATGTGTTTCTAAAAAAATAGGGAAGGCTCACTTTAGAAATAAAACAAAAAGAAGAGTTAAGGATATTATCGATAAATCAAAGTTGCAATTTCCTAATAAAGATTATATAATTGTATTAAAGAAAAGCGTAATTTGCGCCCAGTATTTAGAATTAAAGGAAGACTTAATTAGTGTTTTTAAAAAAATTTTAGATGGGAGAAAATAACTAGATGAAAAAACTAAAAAAGATAAGTAAGATATTAATAGTTTTTTTACTAGTTTTTTTATTAACTGGTTGTACTAAACAATTAGTTGTTGAAAAAACTAACGATAAAGGTAAAAAAACAAAAACCGTAGTTAAATATGAAAAAGGGGACAATGCAACAGGACAATCACTAACAAAAAATATTTTATGTAGACCACAAGATAAAGATTTAGTAAGTATTTATAATAAAAACGGAGTAAAAACTGATAAATTAGAAGACTGTTCAAAGTTTGTACCTGCTATTAAATCAAGTGAAGGACTTTGGGATAATGTATTTATTAAACCACTTGCATGGGTGATTTTAAAATTAGGATATTTAGTTAAGAACTTTGGTTTAGCAGTAATCCTTGCAGGT
>CAPZYV010000082.1 GCA_948750805.1 uncultured Bacilli bacterium
ATGCCCATTAAACATTTAAATATTTGGATGGAAAAATTACCTAATACCATGTTTGTTAATGTCTATGGACCAACAGAAATAACTTGTAATTGTACTTACCATATTATTGACCGAAATAGGGTATATGAAGATAAAATACCTGCCGGTAAAAGTTTTCCTAATGAGCGTGTTATGTTACTAGATGAAGATTTAAAAGAAATAACTGAACCTCATCAAAAAGGATTAATATGTGTAAGTGGAACTGCTCTTGCTTTAGGCTATTATAATAATAAAACTAAAACTGAAGAAGCATTTATTCCGAATCCTTTAGTTACTGAATATCAAGAAATGATGTATAATACTGGAGATTTAGGTGAATATAATGAATTTCATGAAATAGTCTTTTGTGGTCGCAAAGATTTTCAAATAAAGTATCAGGGACATCGAATTGAACTAGAAGAAATAGAGCGAGCTATGATGAAAATAAATGGTATTATTAGAGCTTGTGTCATATTTGAGGAAGAAAAAAGTAAACTATATGGTTTTTATATCGGCGATATGGACAAAAAAGATTTACATTTAAAACTTAAAGAAACATTACCAGCCTTTATGATTCCTACTAAATTAATTCAAGTTGGTGAAATGCCTCTTACTAAAAATGGAAAAATTGACCGTAAATCCTTACTAAATATGGAGGTGAAATAATGGAAAAAAGTGCATTAGTAAAAAAATATGGAACACCTTTTTTTCTCTTAGATGTTACTAAATTAAGAGATAGAATAAACTATTTACGAAAATTTATTAGTAAAGATATAGATTTAGTTTATGCTGTAAAAGCCAATACTTTTCTAATTCCTTATATCAAAGATTTGATTGAAAAAGTAGAATTATGTTCTTTTGGTGAATATGAAATAGCAGTTGCTTCTCAAGTTCCTGATGAAAAAATGGTCATATCTGGAGTTTATAAAGATGAAGCAAGTATTCGTTATATGTTTGAACATTCTAAACCTGGTAAATTTACATTAGAATCATTAAATCAGTTTGAACTTTTATCAAAATTAGCTAAGGAATATAATAAAAAGATTGATTGTTTAATTAGACTAACTAGTGGCAATCAATTTGGCATGAGTGAAAGTGATACTCGTTATGTAATTGAGCATTATGATAAAAAATATCTAAATATTAAAGGTATAGAGTACTTTAATAAAACTCAAAGACACTCAATTCCAATTTTAGAGCGTGAATTAATTAAAGTTAATGAATTTATGGAAACTTTAGAAAAAGAATATCAGATTACATTAGAAGAATTCGAATATGGGCCAGGATTTCCTGTATATTATTTTGAAGGTTCAAACTTTAATGAAGATGAATTCTTAAGTGAATTTAGTCGTATTATTAAACACATTAAAAATAAAAAAATAAGTCTTGAACTTGGAAGGAGTATTGCTGCAACCACAGGTGAATATTTAACTAGTGTTGTTGATATTAAAACTAACAAGTCAGGAACTTATGCTCTAGTAGATGGAGGAATAAATCATCTTGTTTATTATGGTGGTAATATGGCAATGAATACTCCGTATAATGAAGTGATTCCCAAAAGAGAGGGAAATGAAACTTATATTGTCGTTGGTTCTTTATGCACCATAAATGATATTTTAATCAAAGAGTATCATCCAGGACATTTAGAGCTTGGTGATGTAATTGTCTTTAAAAATACTGGGGCCTACTCTACAACTGAAGGTATATCTTTATTTTTAAGTAGAGAGTTACCCAAAGTAATAATTAAAAATGGTGATAATATCGAGCTTGTTCGCTCAAATATTAAAACAAGTAAATTAAATAATCCAAATGAAGAAAGGAACGTGTTATAATGGATAAGTTAATTGAAATATTAGAAGGGTTAAATCCTGAAGTGGATTACCAAAATACTGATAATTTAGTAGATGGAAGATTCTTAGATTCTCTAACTATTTTATCATTAGTCGCAGAAATAGAAGAGGAATTTGAAATAGAAATTCCAACAGTGGAAATAATTCCTAGTAACTTTAATTCTGTAAAAAGTATATACTCATTAATTACTAAACTACAAGAGGAAGAATAAAAGTGAATTATCTAAGTGTAGTATATTTATTTCTTTTTCTACCACTTACAGTTCTAATTTACCATATAGCAAAAAAGAAATGTAAATGGTTAGTTTTACTTCTAGCTAGTTACATTTTCTTTTTTTTAATATCAGGCAAATTAATTATTTTCTTGATTTTCACAACTTTATCAATATATATTTTTGGTCGCTTAATTGCCAAAACTGATGATGATTATACTAAATTTTTAGAAAATAATCCTGAAACTGATAAGAAATTAGTTAAAGAAAAATTTAAAAAAAAGAAAAAAAGATTATTAATAGGGGCTATATTAATTCAAGTTATCATATTATTTATTTATAAATATTTACCATTTTTTACTATTAATTTAAATAATTTATTAAAGTTAATTAATGTTTCTATAGAATTTAAAGTTTTAAAACTATTAGCTCCTATAGGAGTATCATTTTATACCCTTGAAGCTATATCGTATTTAGCTGATGTTTATAATAAAAAAATAGAAGCTGATAAAAATTTAGGTAGATTAGCTTTATATCTTGCTTTCTTTCCTGGTATTATGGAAGGACCGATTGCTAGATATAATGATACTGCTGAAGACTTATACAGTGGAAAAAAGATAACTTTTAATAATATATGTTTTGGTGGTCAAAGAATACTTTGGGGTATTTTAAAAAAGTTTATTGTCGCTGACCGTTTAAATGCTTTTGTAAAAGTAGTGTTTGATGGTGGAAAAGTATTAGATGGTGGTTTAGTTTTATTTGGTGCTATTTGTTATACAATTATGCTTTATATGGAATTTTCTGGAACAATGGATGTTATAATTGGAAGCGGTGAAATATTTGATATTAAACTTCCTGAAAACTTTAGACAACCATTCTTTTCCAAAAATATTTCTGAATTTTGGACAAGATGGCATATAACTCTTGGAACTTGGTTTAAAGATTATATTTTCTATCCTGTATCATTATCTAAAAAAATGAAAAAGTTAACTATTAATGCTCGAAAAAAATTAGGAAATCATTATGGACCTTTACTTGCTGGTTCTATAGCTCTTTTAACAGTATGGCTTTTAAATGGGCTATGGCATGGTGCTGGTTGGAATTATATTTTCTTCGGTTTATATCATTTTACTTTAATATTGTTAGGAAATATTTTTGAACCTTATATCAGAAATATTTGTACTAAGCTAAATATTAATCGTAATAATATTTTCTATCGGGCATTAGAGTTTATAAAATTATTTTTCTTAATAGTTATTGGTGAAATGTTCTTTAGAGCTCATGGTCTTAAACAAGGCTTAACTATGTTTAAAACTATATTTACATCATTTACGCTAGAAAGTTTCATTAATGGTAAATTTTTAGAATTTGGTATAGATAGAGCTGATTTTATCATTATAATCATTTCTTTAATTATTGTCTTTATAATTGGTTTACTAAAAGAAAAGGGAATCAATATTAGAGAAAGAGTTGCAAGACTTCCAATAATTCCAAGATGGATAATATATTTTGCTTTAATTATGTTTATAATTATATTTGGTGCATACGGTCCTGGATACACTCCAATCGACCCTATATATGCTAGTTTTTAGGAGGGCTTATGAAAAATAATATTATTAAAGTTTTGATATTTTTCTTAATATTTGTTGGTTTATTATTTATCTCTTCTGAAATATTTATTCCTAAACAAAATACTTTATCACATTTTGGCAATAGAAGTGGGCGTACTGATAGACTTTTAGCTGAAAAAGAAAACACAGTTGATGCTGTTATAATAGGTGATTCGCTTGTTTATACATCAGTTAATCCTATGCGCATTTATGAAAAACAAGGATTTACAACTTTTGATATAGCTTTATCAGCTCAATACTTATACGAATCTTATAATAGTATAGATAAAATTTTACAAAATCAAAAACCTAAAATTATATTTTTAGAAACTAATCAATTTTTTAGAAAATATAAACTAGTTAATGTTATAGGTGCTGAAGGAAAGAAAATATTCCCAGTATTTGAGTATCATAATCGTTGGAAAGATTTATCATTTGATGATTTATTTAAAAAAGCACATTATACTTTAAGAGACCCATTTAAGGGTTATAGATTTATGAACAAAGTAAATTCTGCTGAAGATGCTAAAAAAAATTATATGTATAAGAAAAAAGATAAAAAAGAAATAACTGATTTAAATTATCGCTATATCAAAAAGATAGTAGAGAAATGTAGAGAAAATGATATTGAATTAATCCTACTTAGTACTCCAAGTTTAAAAAATTGTAATTATAGTAAATACCAAACAATCAAAGATATAGCTAAAGAATTTAATTTAGAACATATAGATTTAAATTTAGATAATAGATTAGATATTGATTGGGTAACTGAGACTGTTGATAAAGGCGACCACTTAAATTATTTAGGAGCTTATAAAGTTTCTGATTTT
>CAPZYV010000083.1 GCA_948750805.1 uncultured Bacilli bacterium
AGTAAATTATCATACTTAAGATACATGCTCTTTACACCATAACATAATGAATTCTTTTCTCTTAAAAGTTGATATAATTTTGTATTAAGACCCCCACCGCCTAATAAATAATTATAAAAATGCATTGTTGTTATTCGCTCTTTTTCTGTCAAATCAGTAATACTATATATATTAACTAAATCTGTTTCTAAAAAGTTTGATGATTCCCTAATTGTTTTTACTTTTTTTAAAGGTTTATTATCAACATAAAAACTATAATCTCGAGTTTTAATTACAGGATTTTTAAAATATTTAAATATTAAATTTGCTATTATATCCATATCAATATTTCCAACAATAAATATATCACATTTATTTTTATTTATAAGTTCTTGATAAGTTAAAGCAAGACTCTTAGGTGTTATTTCTTCTAATTCTTCTATTGTACCTAATACACTTCTCTTTGTTGGTGTATCTCCTAAATTATTCATAGCTTTTTTAACTGCTACTCTACTTATATCTTCATTAATACTTAATATTTCATCATGTAATCTATTTTTAACAATATTAAAATTTTTTATATCAAATTCTTGAGCTGTTATTGCAGGATTTAAAATCATTTCAAAAGGTAGTTTAACTGTTTCTTCTAAATAATTTTTTTCTTTTACATAACTAGGATTTAAAAAACTATAAACAAAAGAAGTCATCATTACATTTCCCATTTTATTTGTAACTCCATAAAAACTTGCTTGGTATAATTCTTCTAATTTTCTCACTACTTCTTTACGTGACTTATATTTACTAGATGCATCAGTCATAATATCAGCTAAAAAAGTTTTAGTAAGCAAACTTCCACTACCAATTTCATCTCTAAATATAATCTCCATTTGTACAGTTTTAAATCTATTCGTTTTAACCGTATATATATTAAATGATGGATATTCATAACGTTTATATTCCATACTTCCACCTCATTTGTTATTATAACACAAAATACTCTTTTTATTAAATAAATATTAATAAACAATTGTTTGACAATCGTTTGTATTTTTGATATTATATTATTGGAGGTTAAACTTATGGAAAATAATTTAAAACAAATTACGGACAAGCAAAATAATGTCTTAGATTTTATAAAAAAATTTACAGCAAGCCATGGATATCCACCATCAATAAGAGAAATCGGTAAAGGCTTAGGATTATCAAGTCCAGCTACTGTTCATACTCATGTTAAAAAGTTATGTAATGCGGGATATTTAAAAGTTGATAACAACAAATTTAGAGCGATGGAAATTTTAGTAGATAACGAATATATTGATAAAAGTGAAGAATTAGTTAAAGTACCTTTACTTGGAAAAGTAACCGCTGGAAGCCCTATAGAAGCGATTGAAAGACCTAATGAATTCTTTTCTCTACCAGCTTCATTAATACCTGCTACAGAAACAATATTTACATTAAATGTTAGTGGTGAATCTATGATTAATGCTGGTATATTTGATGGCGACATTATTATTGTTCAAAAACAAAGTACTGCCAAAAACGGTGACATGGTTGTAGCTATGACTGATGCTAATGAAGTAACATTAAAAACTTATTATAAAGAAAATGGTCACTTCCGTTTACAACCAGAAAATGATACAATGGCTCCTATTATTTTAAACAATGTAACTATTTTAGGTAAAGCTATTGGTTTATATCGTAAATTTTAAGGACTCGAAAGTGTCTTTTTTTATTATAAAAAAAGAGCATAATTCTCTCTTTTTTGTCAAGTTACATTATATTTTAATATATATTATTTCTAATTAAATTAACAAGCTCTGTTATTTCTAAAGTATTTTCTTCAAAAAGCTCTAATCTAAAAATTGATACCCCAGATGCTTTTAAACCATTTAATTTATTGATTAAATTAATTTTTTTCTCACTTTTTAAATGTGTATAATTATCACTAAAGATTCTAAATTTCCTTTTACTTTTATCTTCTAAATAATAAATGTTTTTAGCATTTAAATTCATATTTTTGATAAAGTTATATTTCATAATCATATATTCAATAGTACCATAAATTATACACTCTATATCCATATTACCGCTATAGTTATTTAATAATGATTCGATTAAATCCATTGTAAGTTCAGGACTAATTGTTGCAGATTGTACATTATTTTCTTCTAAAAAATCCAAATAATAATGATTTACTACATTTAAACAATAATCACTCTTCACTTTATTAGTAAAAGTATATTTTAAAGAACCAATCTCTCCAATTAATAAATTATCATCTTGATAATCTTCATGTTTAGAAATTACTCTATCTAGTACCAAATAAACTCTATCCATTTTATATTTATTATACAATTCTTTGTTAGTAACATAAATATAATCAACATTCAAATCTAATAGACACTTAATTTGTTCTTCATTATTTGCCTTAGCACTTATTTTTATATTTTTATTCTTTTTTTCGATTTTACTTTTATCTAATATTAAATTAGTATGTCTATTTACACATGTTCTTTTATTTATTAATTCACTAATTAGATTCCTTCTAATTTCATTTAATACTCCTACCGGAATAAATATATCTTCATCCATATCAATATTTATATTTTGCGATTTAAAAGGTGTATTACCTAATTTTGTTAATATTTCTTTAATCCTATCTCTACTTATAGGACTAGTTTTAGCCAGACATACAATATCGCCAACATACTGAACCTCATTTTTAGCATCATTATATTTAATAATTAAATTACTATTTTTATTTGCTTTAACATAAATATCTACATTTATTTTTTTCAGTTCTTTATTAAGAATATCTATAACTAGAGTTTTATTAATAGTAAGATTTACCTTTCCTAATTCTTTTAAACATACTTTGTTATCGATATAAATAATATCACCAGCATTGGCTTTATTTACTAATAACATTTTATCATTGTATAAAAAATTAATATACATCCCTTTATTATTAGGAAGTCTTACTGCATCTTCTTGACTTAATTTATGAGTTAACTTAATTTTTATTTTATCTTTAGTAAAACCAATTACATCACCTATTTCTACACCTAAATGATTAGAAGAATCTATACTTATAAAATCTTTATCGCTCGTATTAAATAAATACCCTTTAGTAAATCCTCTATTATATAAACTTTTTAAATTAAATATCTCTTCACTACTTAATTTATAATTATCCTTATCAAGAAGTTTGCGATATATCCCAGTTACATACCCGACATACTCTGGACTTTTCATTCTACCTTCTATTTTAAAACTATATGCTTTACTTTTTTTTAACTCTTCTACATAATCAGTTGTATTAAATTCTTTGGGGCTTAATAAATACTTATCTTTTATAATCGTATTATTATTTTCAATTAAATTATAAGGACATCTACAAAGACCTGCACACTCACCACGATTCCCACTTCTTCCAAGTACACCAGAAGAAAATAAACACTCACCCGAATAGCTAATACATAATGCACCATGGACAAATATTTCTAGCTCCATATTTGTATCTAAATTATTAATTTCATCTATAGACATTTCCCGAGCTAATACTACCCTTTTAACTCCAAGATTTTCTAAAACTTTAATTTGTTCTAAATTATGAGTATGAGCTTGAGTTGAGGCATGAATTTCTAAATCTGGGAAATATTTTCTAATTAAACATATTAAACCTATATCTTGAACAATAACTGCATCAATACCAATATTATATAAAAATTCTATATACTTTAAACAATCATTAATTTCTGTTTCATAAATAATCGTATTAACAGTTACATAAACTTTAACTCCATATAAATGAGCATATTTTACTGCTTCAATTAACTCATCATTAGAAAAATTTTTAGCAAATTTTCTAGCCCCAAAACTTTTACCTGCTAAGTATACTGCATCTGCTCCATTATTTATTGCTGCTTTAAGAGAATCAAAATCTCCAGCAGGAGCAAGTAATTCTTTTTTCATACTAATCACCAAACCATATTTATTGTATTATATCACACTTAAAAACAAAAAGAGAGACATAATCTCTCAAACATTCTTTCAAGTAAAAAGTTTATTAAATATATTTTTTACGAAACTACATACGGGTCACTTGCTGTTCCTTTTCCAGTTAATGTTATATCAGCTTTCAGATTTATTACTGGACGTATACCAAACAGGCGGTACACGTACCTACCGTCGAGGGAGCCAGCAGGATTAACGCCGAACACGCCAGCAACCGAGCCGCCACTGAAGGCACCCGGAGACAAAGAGTAATAATCTTGTCCATTATATAAATAATATCCATAATTACTTTTTCCATATACTCCACCAGCCATGGCCACTTCATCAGCACTTATTAATCCGAGTGGATATGTTAAACTTTTATTTCCTTTTGTTGAACCTGATACTGTATACAAGTCACTTGTATTTGCACATGTTAGTATTGG
>CAPZYV010000084.1 GCA_948750805.1 uncultured Bacilli bacterium
ATTGATTTCTATATATCAATGTCCGAAAAGTTCGAACAGATTCGTCAATGGAGCGGATGATGGGAATCGAACCCACGTTATCAGCTTGGAAGGCTGAAGCTCTACCATTAAACTACATCCGCATTTCTTAGATAATATAAATTATATCATATTATCTAAAAATTTCAACTATATTTTATAAATTTTTGAATTCTTTTTAGCAAATTTAATTATTGCTATAATAGATATTATGCCAATAGGTAAAATAATATAACCATAATCTATACCAGTTTGAGGATTCTTGATAGTTGTATTTGTTGAACAATCATCCATAAATTTATCATAACTTACGGATTTTCCATTAGAATCAAAATAATATTTATTATCTACTATTGTACATGTATAATTGCAACACTCTTCATAGTATTTTTCTTCTGTTACTTTAGTACCCTTTTTACCATAATATTCATCATCAACTATAGCACATACATAATTAGTAGTTTCTTTATCAATTATTTTAGGGGCAAAACTTGCTTCACACTCTTTATCACTTAAGTTTCCTGTAAATATTAAATCCGCGATAGCAAAAGAACCTTTATGCACTGATGATGAAGTAAATTTAACATTACTTGATAAACCATTATTATTAATCCAGTCACTATTTGTTTTAATACTTTGTAATTTAACATTACGTAGTATTAGCTCCCCTTCTATATGATTAACATCGAAATCTGTTGTAGCTAGAATATGACATGTCATATAAAATGTACCATCACCCATATCTTTTTTAGAATCGCAATAGTAATTAAAATTATAACTTTTAGCACTAGCAACACTTGGAATAATTGTTAGTAAACAAGTAATTATTAACAATATTTTTTTCATTTTCAAAACCTCCTTCTTTTGTTAGCTCTATATACTAATCTTTTTTAATTGTTTTGTCAAGAAAAATAAATATTTATTAAGAAAGATTTATAAAAAATTTTAGGCTTGACAAAAATAAATTTTAAGCATAAAATGTATAAGTCGAAGCTTTTAGGCGTAGATTATTTATAGTCTTACGCCTCTTATTTTTGTCTAAATTAAGGAGGAGTATATAATGAAAACAGGAAATAATAAATTTTTAGGCGAAGAAAAAATATCAAAATTATTACTTAAATTTTCAATACCTTGTATTATGTCTTTACTTATTAATGCCTTATATAATATAGTAGACCAAATATTTATCGGTAATAGTAGTTTAGGTTATCTGGGAAATGCAGCGACTACTATTGTATTTCCTATTACAATTATTTCAATGGCATTTGCTTGGGCTTTAGGTGATGGTGCAGCGGCTTATTTAAGTATTTGTCAAGGAAGAAAAGATACTAAAAGTTCTCATAAAGCTATCGGAAATAGTATTTTAGTAACATTTATTATTAGTTTAATAATTGTATTAATAGGATTTTTATTTACTGATAACATATTAGGATTATTTGGTGCTACGGAAGCAAGTATTGAGTATGCTAGAGATTATTTTATAATAATATTATCATTTATTCCTTTTACAATGTTATGTAATGCATTTACTGGAGTAATAAGAGCTGATGGTAGTCCCATTTACTCAATGGTTCTTAATTTGACTGGAGCAATTATTAATATTATTTTAGACCCTATTTTTATTTTTGGCTTTGATATGGGTATTAAAGGTGCTGCTTGGGCAACTATTATTGGACAAGTAACATCATTTATTATTGCTTATAGTTACTTACTAAGAACTAAAACATTTAAGATTAAATTAGAAAGTTTTAAATTAAATTTTAAAGTATTTAGTAATGTTATAAAATTAGGTATTTCAACATTTATTACCCAACTAGCAATTGTTACAATATCATTAGTTACAAATATTACTTTAGTTAAATATGGTAGCATGAGTAAATTTGGTCCAGATATTCCTATTGCGGCTTTAGGTATTACAATGAAAGTATTTTCAATTGTACTTAATGTTGCTATCGGTATTATTGTAGGTGGTCAACCTATATTAGGATATAATTATGGTGCTAAAAAATATAATCGAGTTAAAGATACATATAAAACAATTTTAAAATTTGTAATTATAATAGGTATTATTGCTACAATAATTTTCCAATTATGTCCTCAAGTTATTATCAATATATTTGGTTCAGAATCAGATTTATATAACGAATTTGCAGAATTAACATTTAGAATATTCTTATCACTTATTATGGTAACTTGTGTTGTAAAAATAAGTTCTATTTTCTTTCAAGCAGTAGGTCAACCTTTTAAAGCTGCTGTTGTATCTTTAGTAAGAGATTTAGTTTGCTTTGTACCTTTAGCAATTATTTTACCAAAATTTATGGGGATTAAAGGAATTTTATATGCGGCTCCTATATCAGATATTATTGGACTTTGTATTACAATTCCAAACATTATATTATTCTTTAAAAAATTAGATAAAGAAGAAAATAAAAATATTATAAATAAAGAAACAATAATTAAACCTAGTAAACCTGGTGCTATTATTACAATTGGTAGAGAACATGGAAGCCAAGGAAAATATATCGGAGAACTAGTAGCAAAAACTTTAAATATTCCTTATTATTATAAAGAAATGACTGCTCTTGCTGCAAAAGAATCAGGTCTTGCAGAAGAGTATGTTTCACAGTTAAATGATAATTCGCCAAGCATAATGTATGATTTATATGTTAGTACTACTCCTGTTCAGGAAGCTATTAATGCTCAAGAAAAAATAATTAAAAAAATTGCTGATAATGGCTCTTGTGTAATTGTTGGTAGAGCTGCAGATTATGTTTTAAGAGATTATAAAAATGTTGTAAAAATATTTATATATGCTGATAAAAATTATCGTATTAAAAAGGTTTCAGAAATGTACGGGGATAGTGAAACTAAAGCTCATAAAAGTATTACTAAGTCCGATAAAGCGAGAGCTAATTATTATAAGAGTATCTCTGGCAATGAATGGGGATGCATGAACAACTATGACTTATGTTTAGATGCTTCTATTGGTCCTAAAAAAACAGCGAAAATAATTTGTGATTATATTAAAAATATGGATAATAAATAATCCATGTTTTTTATTACATTTTTGTTATTTAATAATTGTTAAATTATTGATATAATTATATTAAGAGTTGAATAATTATGAGTAGTAAAATTAAAAATAAAGATAATTCTTTTAATGGTATGTGTTTTTCAAAAATGTATATTATATTTGTGCTAGGAAGTTTTTTAGGAGTTATATATGAAGAAATAATAGGTTTTGTAAAGCATTATCATATATATCAAGAATTTTTATGGGAAACGAGGCAAGGTGTAATATATGGTCCTTTCAATCCTTTATATGGAGCGGCAATAGTTTTTATAATTTTAATTTTGGGACGAAAAAAAAGACATCCTGCAAAAACTTTTTTATATGGAGCGATTCTAGGAGGGGCAATAGAATACATTATTAGCTTTTTAATGGAATTAGTACTTGGGGCTAGGTCTTGGGACTATTATGGTCGTCCTTTAAATATAAATGGTCGTACAACAATTCCTTATATGTTATTTTGGGGTCTTGCTATAATGGTGCTTATTCATTTTGTTTATCCTTATGTTTCAAAATGGATAGAAAAAATTCCTATTAAATTTGGAAAGATTTTAGTTAAGTTTTTAATTGTTTTTATGACTTTTAATATGATAATATCATGGACTGCTCTTGGAAGACAAACATTAAGACACAAAGGTTATAAGCCTTTTACATTTATAGGGGAATTTTATGATAAAGTTTATACAGATGAGTATTTAGAAAAAGTATATGCAAATATGAAATTTGTAGATTAGGTGATACAATGTTTGAAATTATAGGAGTATGTTTAATTATTATAGGCTTGTTATGGCTTTTATTAAGTTCTTTTTTAGCAAGATTCAATAATAATTCCCCAAAAAAGAAACGAAATAAATTAAATTCATTTTGTATTTTAATTCCAGCTCGAGATGAATCTAAAGTAATAGAAGATTTACTTATTAGTATTCAAAAACAAACTAAAAAAGTTAATATGCAAGATGTTATTATAATTGTTGAAAGTAACTCTGACCCAACGATAAAGATTGCCAATAAATATGATGCGACTATTTTTATAAGAAAAGATTTAATTCTTAAAACTAAAGGTTATGCTTTAGATGAAGCAATAAAAAACTTAATAAATAAAAATATATATTATGATGCTTATTTTATATTAGATGCTGATAATGTATTAGATAAAGACTTTATTATAAATATGGAAAAATCTTATATACAAGGATATGATATAGCAACAGGTTATCGCAATTTAAAAAATGGAAATGATTCTGTTATTGCGGCTTGTTCAGGAATTACTTTTTCATTTTTAAATACTAATGGCAATGAAACTAAAAGTAAACAATCAAGAAATATT
>CAPZYV010000085.1 GCA_948750805.1 uncultured Bacilli bacterium
GGACATACATAACAACCACCTCCTTAATAATTTTTGATAAAAAAATTATTATTCTTTTTTCTCCATCAATAGTTTCATAACTAGCTTTTTCAATAGAAATTCCTTTAGTATGATTGCCTTCAATTAAATTAAATTCTCGTTCAGTTAATGATGTTTTATCACCAAATAAGCTTCCATTTACAATATTATAATCTTTATCTAAAAAAGCAAAATCTACATATTCATTTGTACCACTTGAAGAAAACTTACTTTTTATTATATGATAAAATTTTTCATTTTTAATATTTTTTTCATAAACAGTATAATAACTATAATCATAATAATCATTAATAAAGTCTAAATCTTCATCAGCAATAATATTATTTAAATTAGAATCAGTAGAATATATAACTTCAAAGTCCTCATTATAAATTAAAAAATTATTATTTTTAAACTTATATAATGGTAATTTTGTAAAGTTATCAGTACGTAATATTTCTTCATAATTAAGTAAATCGTCAATATATAAAAAACTATTATCAAGGAAATAATCAACTAATTTATTTGCCAGAAAAAAAGTTAATAAAATAGTCGTAATAAATAGTATAAAATAAATAATAGTATTTTTAATTAAGCTTTTATTAATTTTCATTTTTAGTTTCAAATTTATACCCGAGCCCCCTTACAGTTACAATATATTTTGGTTTAGATACATTATCTTCTAATTTACTACGAAGATTAGATATATGAACCATTATCGTATTATCATCAAAGCAATAATTATTACTTATTGCTTCATATAATTGATATTTTGTAAATACTTTACCAGGATTTTTCATTAAAAGTGCTAATATTTTAATTTCTGCAGTGGTTAAATTTAAAAGTTCATCGTCTTTATAAACTAAAAAGTTATCTAAATCAAGTTTAATATTGCCAATACTAATAGTTTTAGATTCTTTAGAAGTTCTTCTAAATATAGCGTTGATATAAGCAAGTACTTCTAGAGGATTAAATGGTTTGGTGATATATGCATCAGCGCCTAAATTAAGACCTAAAATGCGGTCATTGTCAGAAGCTTTAGCAGATAAAAATATTACGGGAACATCACTAAACTTACGAATGTTTTTTATTAGTTCGTAGCCGTCCATAACTTCCATCATAACATCAGCGATAACTAAATCAATTGTTTTTTCATTATAAATAGTCAAAGCTTCTTTTCCATTATAGCTTTTATATACATTATAGTTATTTGATTCTAAATAAAGAGTTAAAAGTTCAACAATATCTTTATCATCTTCAGCAATAAGAATATTTTTCATTATTATTCACCAACACTTTTTAACATGTTTAGTATAGCAAAAAAGTATAAATTTGTAAATTAACTTGCACTTATATTGTAATTAATATAATTATTTATTTTAAATTAGGTTAAATGTGGTTTTTAATTCTTCAACAATTTCTTCTAATTCCTGAAAACCAGCATCTTTTAAATATAATAAATCCCCTTCTTTTATTAAATATTTTAATTCCTTTAATAAAGCATCTTTTGATTTAAATCTTTTAATATTTTTAACTGGAAAATATTTTAAAGCTGATTTATAAGTATGTTTAGTGTAATCGCCAATTAAAAATAAATAATCAAAATTTAAATTTTTAAAATAGTCTCCTACTTTTTCATGAGTTAAAGAAGTATCATCTTTGCCATTTGCTCCACTTCCGATTGTACCTAGAATAGCGATTTTTCTTTTACTAGACATTTTATTTGTAATATTTAAACCTTCTATAACTGATTCATAACAAGAATTAAAGGTATCATCAATAATTGTAATGTCATTATTTTTTAATACTTTAAATCGGCCATCAATTGGTTTAAAATCATTTATAGCTTTAATTATATTTTCAGATTTTATTTTATAAATTTCAGCAATTTTAATAGTTAAAATAATATTTCTAATAAAATAAATGCCATATAAATTTAGAGAAAAATTTATTTCTTCATCATATATTTTAGTAGTAAAACTAATACCACTTGAAGTTTCTTTAATATTCCAAGCTTCATTTAAACAATATTTTTGTAAGTTATATTCTTTGGATTCTTTGATATTTTGTAAATATTCATCATCGCTATTAACATATAATATTTTTTTATCTTTAAGATAATCTACTATATGCATTTTTTCTTCTAAAATATTTTCTTTAGTTAGAAAGTTATTAATGTGAGCTGTACCAATGGAATTTATAACAGCAATAGAGGGTTTAACTAACTTAGACATATCAGTAATTCGTCCGGGATTTGCAGTGCCTAACTCTAAAACAGCAATCTCATAATTATCAAATTCTTGTAAAAGTCGTGATAAAAAGCTTTTAGTATTATTGTTACCATTATTAAAATCATATAGAACTTTCATTTCTGTTGCTAAAACTTTTGCAATCATGTTAGTTAATGTAGATTTTCCAAAACTTCCTGTTATCGCAATAACTTCTTTTGTAATATTTAGTTTACGAGCTTCAAGGCCTAAATTAAATAATGCAACATTTACATTTGAGACAGCTACTATAATAATATTGGGATTAATTTTAAGAGCTTCATTTATAATTTTTTCATAATTAATAGAATCTTCATTAATCATAAAGCCTATAGCTCCATTTTTTACAGCCTCTAAAATAAATTCTTCACGATTTTGCTTTTTAAAGATTATAGGAACATAAAATATTCCTTGGTTAAATGTTTTTTTTGCTGTAGAATATTTATTTAT
This sequence comes from uncultured Bacilli bacterium, assembly GCA_948750805.1. The sequence goes on from CAPZYV010000085.1 coordinate 2,736, forward strand.
TATTGTATTACCATCTCCATTTATTATTTTTCCGTTAGTTATTTTTTCAATATCTTTTAAAGTAAACATTATTATCCTCCAAAAACAATTTATATATTTTTTCTACAAGTATTTTAACATACTTTAATATATATTAAAACTTTAGTTTTTAAAAAATTCATCTAATATTATTTGCTTTAATAATTAAACTATAATTTGTATTAATCGCAAAAGTTAAGTATTCCCTTTTTTATTTTATATGAGTTTCCCTAACATTTTCATATTAACATAAAAAAGCTTTGTGACAAGTGGCTGTCGTTTTCTATTACATATCGAAAAGTTAGAGAGAGAGGTACAACAACTTGTCAATTTTAACGATATCCACTAAACTTTTTGACTATTTTTTTTATTTATCATCTATTATTATTTATTATAATTTAAAATAATTATTTATAATTTCTTTTAATTTTCTCTTATTGTTTATAAATTGCTCTTTTCTATGTCCATTAGCTCCTGAAGGATGTGGAAATCCAAATAGACATTGTTCTTCGCGAATAATATTATCTCTTATCGTAGTTCTTAAAACATCTTCAACTGACTTACCTAAAGGAATAATTAAAGGCTTATTTTTTAGTTGTTCTAATTCTTGATAAAAATGTTCTCTTACGTATTTCATGAGTAGTGGTGAATCTACAATTTCTGGTGTATGACCAGTATAATTTCTTCCATTAATAAAAACTGGATAAGGTATTAATGAAGTTGTATGTAACAATTCACAATCACTATTAAATAAGTCTCTTACTGAATCTATTTTTAAATATGCAGATATTAAAAGTTCTTCTAACATATTAATTAAATTATTTCTCATACTCCCAGCAAACCTTGCTGTCATTTTACAATTTTTCAAAATATTTTCAATATCTAAATTACTCTCTAAATCATCTTTAACGCTTTTAAATGCAATCTCTGTTTGAGTCCAGCCCGGACAAATACCTACTATTAATATTTTTGCTTTTTTATTTACATATTCATTATGAGGTGCATAATAAACTTTTAATTTATTCTCTTCTTCTAAAAAGAAATCATAATTTAATATATCCTCCTTATTTAATTGGCTAGGTAAATTATTTATTTTATCTATGTACTTATGTAAATATGACTTCATTGTTTCACTACCTTCTTTTATTACTAAAATTATTATTTATTATTGAATTCATTATAACACATATCATATAATTTCTTAATAGTTTCCATTTCATTTCTGAATAAATCATTTTAATTTCTAATATAAGAATATTCATGCTTTCATCTCATATCAAATTTTAATAGAAAATCGGTATAAAGCAAAAAAACATCTCCACTAATTTGTGAATGTTTTTACTCAGAATATCAATCGAACCCCTAATAAATAAGGGTGTTCAAGTTAATTACACTAAAGTGCCCTAAGAGAGGACGTTCAACAACTTTAAAATCTAAACAAAAAATTTGATAATACTTGATAAACTTCAGGTCGCTCAACAAGTTCTTGATTTTCTATCATTTTTTGTATTGTTGATAAATTTTCAAATTTTACAGCTTGTACTTCTTCCTTTTGAAAAAATAATGTTTTATCATCAAC
>CAPZYV010000086.1 GCA_948750805.1 uncultured Bacilli bacterium
TTTTACCATTCTCTCAATTTGTTTTAATTTTGACATAGCCATACTAGCTTTAGAAGGCTTATAGCGAAATCTATCAGCTATCGCTTGTAATCTTTTAATTTCTTTCTGTTGATACTCATAATCTTTTAAAGCTTTATTATATCTTTTTTCTTTTTCTATTTCATAATAAGAATAATTACCAAAATAACTCTCGGTTTTACCATATTCTATTTCATATATTTTAGTCGCTATTTTATTGATAAACATCCGGTCATGAGATACAACTACTATAGCTCCTTTATAATTTTTCAAATATTCTTCTAACCATAAAGTAGCTTTAATATCTAAATGATTAGTTGGTTCATCAAGTATAAGTAATGTTGGTTTACTTAAAAGTAATTTTAAAAGAGCTATTTTAGTTTGTTCTCCACCTGAGAAAGAATTAACATTTTTTTCTAAATCTTCGTCTTTAAAACCAAATTTTTTTAAAGCTGTTAAATATTCTTTTTTATATTCAAAACCTCCTAGATTTTTATACTCAGTATTTAATTCTTCATATAAAGAAATAGTTTTTGTATCTGCCCCTTTTTCTAAATCTATTTCTAATTTAGCTATTCTTTTTTCTAACAATATTAATTCAGCATATAAAGAAGTAATTTCATCTAAAAGCGATTTCTCACTATTTTCAAGTGCTTTTTGATTAAGGTAGCCAATACTTTTAATTTCACTTTTAAAAATGGCAAACTTATCAGCTCCTACGCCTTCATCTAACATATCATTATCAATTAAAGATTTAAGAAGCGTTGTTTTACCAGCCCCATTACGACCAATAATTGCTATCTTATCTTTATCTTTAATTTCAAAATTTATCTCTTCTAAAATAGTTTTAGCATTTATTGTTATAGAACCATTAGTTATTTTATAATACATAAATATTTACCTCTCTTTAAAAATTTAAAAGATTTTTTCATTTAAAATATTTTATCATATTTTAAATTACTTTACAATTTATCCTCCCTATCAAGAACTTGCCTATTGGGGGTTTTGTAGAAAGGAAAAAATAGATTGATAGTTTTATTAAAAGCAATTTTAAATAATATAAAATGCCTTTTTAATAGGCAAAATAAAATGACATCGACTCCCACTGTTATTATTGTTCTCCAAAATAGTGATAACAGTGAAGTTAATGTCAATATTCTATAGAATGTAGACATTAGATTCCTAATGCTCTACTTAATTTAATTTAACATAGATTTAACTAAATTGCAACTTTAGAGAATATGGAAATAAGTGTCAGTTCTAAAAAATATAACATAATTATTATCAAAATGCAAATTTTGTCGAACGGTTTTTCTAGACATATTCTTTTTTTATATTTAGAATACTAACTTGAGCGTTAGGACTCGATGTCTACTATCTTGACATTTTATCCTCCCTATCAAGAACTTGCCTATTGGGGGTTTTGTAGAAAGGAAAAAATAGATTGATAGTTTTATTAAAAGCAATTTTAAATAATATAAAATGCCTTTTTAATAGGCAAAATAAAATGACATCGACTCCCACTGTTACTATCGTTATCCAAAATGTTAATAACAGTGAAGTTAATGTCAAACTTCAAAAGAAGTAGGCATTAAATTCCTAACGCTCTACTTAATTTAGTTTAGCATAGATTTAACTAAATTGCAACTTTGGAGGATTATGGAAATAAAGGTTTTAGGAAATACACTTGATAAAGAACAAACTGCATCTGCTACCCTTACTAATCGTAATAGTATTATTATCGCGGGTGCGGGTTCTGGCAAAAGTCTTACAATGGTTGGAAAAATAAAATATTTAGTTGAAGAAAAACAAATAAAAATAGAAAATATTTTATGTATAACTTTTACTAATAATGCTGCCAAATCTTTAGAAAATAAAATTAAAAAAGAATTAAACCTCGATAATAAAGTATATACTTTTCATAAACTATCCTTAGAAATATTAAATGACAATAATATTAAATATAATATAGCAAATGATGATTTATTAGACTATTTAATAAATGAAATATTATTAGCTATAGATTATCAAAAATACTTTGAATATTATTTTTTATCAAAAGCTTATTTTAAAACTAAAGAATTTCAAAATTATAAAAAGACAATTGCGAGATTTATAAGATTATATATAGCTAATTTTTATGATATATCCTATTTTGATAAAATGATTAAAAAAGCTCGAAATAAAGATAAGCCATTTTTAAAAATAATCAAAAAAATTTATGAAATATATAATTTAGAAAAACATAGTCAAGGAATAATTGATTTTGATGATATGATTTATATGGCAACAAAGCTAGTTCAAAATAAAGGAGTTAAGAAAAATTACCAATATATCATAATTGATGAATATCAAGATACATCAAAAGTGAGAGAAAATTTAGTTAAAGAAATAATAAATAAAACTAAAGCTTACATAACGGTAGTTGGTGATGATTTTCAATCTATTTATCGTTTTTCAGGTTGTGATTTAAATAATTTTCTAGATTTTTCTCATAATTTTAAAAAAGTTAAAAAATTATATTTAACGAATACTTATCGTAATAGTCAAGAAGTTATAAATGTCGCAGGTTCTTTTGTTATGAAAAATAATCGTCAAATTAAGAAAAATTTAAAATCTAGTAAAAGTATAACTAAGCCTATTGTAATAATGTATTACAATAATATTAAAAAAGATTTTTTAAAAGCTATAAAATATATTAATAGTGATTCTTTAATGATTTTAGGACGTAATAATAATGATATAAATAAGGTGATTGATGCTAAATATTTAATTGTAGATAAAATTATTTATAATAATAAAAATATATATTATAAAACTATTCATAAAGCTAAAGGACTAGAAGAAAAAAATATTTTAATAATTAATTTAACAAATGATACTAATTCTTTACCTTCTAAAATAAAAGATGAAAATATTTTAAAATATGTTTTAATTCATAAAGATATTTATCCCTTTGAGGAAGAAAGACGGCTTTTTTATGTTGCATTAACGAGAACTGAAAATTACTGTTACTTATTTGTGCCAAAGAAAAACCCTTCCATTTTTATTGAAGAGTTAGTTAAGAATTATAAAAAATATATTACGTTTAAAAATCTCTAATTATATATTTTTTTATTTAGATAATGCTCGATAATTACTTTACTAGGCAAACATAAATTAGTTGGTAAATTATCTAATTTAAACCAGCCAAAGTTAGTAAATTCATCGCTATTTTTTAGGTTAAAAATCCCTTCATATTTATTAGCAATAAAACCTACAGTAAGATAATGGGCATATTTATTTATATCATCAGAAATAGATATAATGCTTAAATCATTAGCTAAAACTTCTAAGTTTATTTCATCTTTTACTTTTCTGATGGCAGCATTCTCTAAAGTTTCATCTATTAATACTTTACCACTAGGTAAGGTAAAGGTCCCTTCTAAATGCATATCACTAGAAGCTAGTTTAGAATCACTATTTCTTAATAGTAATAAAACTTCATCTTTGTTATTTAAAATAATTATCCCTACACCTATTCCTTGTTTTTTCACATTTCATCACTTTCTATATTTGACCCTTCAAAATCATAATCTTCTACGGTTATTTCGCCATTTTCAATTTTACGCATACAGTTTATACAAATTCCAGTTCTATAATCAATTAGAACTTTTCCTGTCTCATCACAAAATGGGTCATAAGCTATATTACATATAACACAAGTATTCACTATAATAAATCTCCATAATCTACTGTATCCTTATTTGTAAGTTTTAGCACTTCATGATTCTTAACAGCTTTATAAACTAAATCTTCATATGGTATTAAGGCTTCATACTCACAACATTTCTTTTTATCAGGATTGATAACGGGATGTTTTGGCACAAAAATTGTACAACAATCTTCAAATGGTAAGATACTGGTTTCATATGTATCAATTGATTTTGCAATATCAATAATATCTAATTTATCAAAACAAGCTAGCGGTCTTATAACTGGTATCTTAACTACTTCGTTAATCGCATTCATACTAGTTAAAGTTTGACTTGCAACTTGTCCAATACTTTCTCCATTAATTAGAACTTTACAATTACGATTATGGGCAATTAAAGCACTAATACGATACATCATTCGGCGCATTATAGTTATTAAATATTCATGAGGAATATTTTTATAAATAGTTTCTTGAATCTCCGTAAAGTTAATTACATGGAGAGTAATATCATTATTATATAAAGCAAGTTTTCGGGCTAAAGCAATAACTTTATTTTTAGCTTCTAAACTGGTATGAGGTGGACTTT
>CAPZYV010000087.1 GCA_948750805.1 uncultured Bacilli bacterium
AATATGACCTTATCTGGTACAGGGTTATATATAGCGGGTGATTTAATAAAAGGTTGGCGAGGATTTCCTTTTAATTCTTTAACAGAAGATTATGAACTTACTCTTTATTCAATTCTTAATAATCTAACTTCTTTTTATAATAAGGAAGCAATATTTTATGATGAACAACCTATAATTTATAAAAATACAATTAACCAAAGAGTTCGTTGGATTAAAGGATATTTTAAAACTAGAAAAAAGTATATTAGACTATTTAAAACTAAACTGATTAATAACCCTAATTTTGGTTCTTTAATTGGAGAAATTACAGGAATGAAGCCTTATATATTAATGATTATTGGGGCAATACTTTATATTTTAAATCAAATTATTAATATATTTAAGTTTAATAAATATGCCTATTTATTCATTGGTAAAATATTAATTATAGTTATTTTAGCTTACTTATTATTTATGCTGATGACTGCTTTTGTTTTATTAAAAGATATTGAAAAAATTAATTTAAATAAAAAAATGCAGATTAAAGCAATATTATTTAGTCCTCTTTTCTTTATGACATTTATTCCTTGTGCATTAAAGGCTTTTTTCAAAAAAGAAGTGAAATGGGAAAAAGTTGAACATAACAGCAAATGGAAAAGTTAGTAATTTTCAAATTACTAACTTTTTATTATTTCTACTATCTTGAAACTTTATTAGAACTAAAATAATTTTTTATGATACTATATAAGGATTCATAATTGTTCCCTTCTCACCAGTTCCATTAAAGGTAAATTTAGTATCTGCTTTTAAGTTAATAACCGGTCTAATACCATGCTCATAATCGGGTCTTGGAGCTAAAATTCCACCATCTGTATTAATGGTTGATAATAAAGGACTTGGATTAGAAAATGGAGTCATCATCCAATATGATTGACCGTTATATAAGTAATAACTTTGATTTGCTATTGAAAATAATGCTCCTGCCATATAAGCTTCATCAGCTGTTAAAAGCCCTATGGGATATGTTAAACTTTTATTTCCTTTTGTTGAACTATTTATTGTATACAAATCGCTTTTATTAGGGCAAGTAAGAGTTGGTGATTTATCATATCTTAATCTTATATATGCTCCATAATATGTTTGCATAGATCCAACTCCTCCGCCAATTTTAGTTCCATCATCAGCTAAATATGCAGTTCTATCTCCACAAAATCCGGCATTAGTATCTATTTTAGTTGTATAATTTATTAAATTACTTTTATACCAAGATTCTAATTCTATTAATGCGTTTGATTTGGTTCCTAGCCCATGTTGCTGTCCACTAGTATACTTAAATCCCAAATACATATTATTAATTGAAGGAACTTCGTTAAATTTTTTATTCGCCACTGCTATACTATCAGTTGTGGTTGTTCCATTGGCATGAGCACTTTTTCCATCATAAATTAATCTTATACTTCTGTCTCCATTAATTCTTATTATACGCCAATAAAATCCTGCAAATTTAACATAGTTATTTTCTACGGCACCTCGGTAAAAATACGATATTCCATCATCATCTTTGGCTTGATATATACCAGTTGAGGTTTCACAAATAAGTCTATCTGTACATGTTTTTTGTGCTGTTTTATGAAAATCAACACTTTCGCTAGCTAATGTATTATTAGTTAATATTTCTGTTATTCCAGAGCTTTTGACAAAATATAAATAACACTTGCTGCTTTTACTCAAGCCAGATATAATATGTTCTCCGCTAGCATTTGTGTACAGTTTTATTGTTGTGTCTTTATTTTTATTATCTAATGTACAATAACTTTTTTCAGAATTTATATCATAGCCGGAAGTTGGCATTTTATTTATAGCTATATCTCCATTACCATCATTTTTATACATTGCTATTATTTTAAAGTCGGGTACTTTGTAGTTTATTGTTCCTTCTGCTATTTTAATACTTTTTACTAGATTATATTTTGCAAAAGTAAATTTTACTACTAATGCTATAACTAGTATTATAAAGAAACAACATCCTATTACTAATTCTTTCTTATGACTCTTTTTTAATGTTTCTATATTCATGTTTTAAACCTCTTTCTCCACCATTCGCAATTTTATTAAAAATATCTTTACTTATAATTATAAAATAGTGAACTATTGATGTCAACAATAAATTCGCTATTTCATAAGTTAGATATGATAAATTTTAACATAATGAGAAAATAGTTATGGTGATTTCTAATGGTAAATTACAATTATGAATTAAATACTAATAGAATAAAAGAAGTTAGATTAAATAAAGGGATTAAGCAAAAAGAATTAGCAGAAGCAGCTAATTTACAAGTTTCAAACTTATCAAAATATGAGAATTTAAAAGAAATAATACCTATTAAGAAATTTAATGATATCTGCAATTATTTAGAAATATCTTTTAGCTATGCCTTAAGTTTATCTGATAAAAATGACTATAGCCCAAAAAAAGATTTGGATAAAAAATTAATCGGTAATAGATTAAAAGAAATAAGGTTACAAAATAATTTATATCAAGAAACACTAGCTATGGATATTGGAACTTCTAAATCTTTAATTTGTGAATATGAAAAAGGAAAGAAACTTTTATCTCTTCCCTATGCTTATGCTATATGTAAAAAATATAATGTATCTATGGATTATTTGTATGGTAAAATAGATTAGCTAAAAAAAAGATGCTAATCTTTAGCATCTCCAATTATTTGTATCAAATGTAAGAATATATTTATAAAGTCTAAATATAATTCAAATGCTCCATTAATGGCAACAACATCATTATCTATACCATCATTAGCTAATTCTTTAATTTTTTGAATATCATAAGCTGTAAAGCCAATAAAGATTAATATAGCAATGATAGATACAATTAAATCAAATGTATCGCTTCCAAGGAACATATTTACGATAATACATATTACAACTCCAAATAGTCCCATAAGTAAAAAAGTACTAAATCTGCCTAAATCATATTCAATAAAATAACCTATAGCTCCAAATATAGCAAATATTAATGCCGCTATTAAGAATACATAAATAACTGAACTGATTTCAAATGCTACAAAAACACTTGAAAAAGTTAGACCACTTACAAAAGAATATAATAAGAAACAAATTTTTGCTGTTGTTGGACTCATTTTAGCAGCTCGAGCTGAAAAGAATATTACTAAAGCAAATTCCAGAATTATTAGAATATAAAATAATGGCCCTTCAAATATAGCTTCTAACATATTCATATTACTTGATACAATAAATCCTGTAAGAAATGTTGTAACTAAACCAACAAACATCCATAGAAATGTTTTTGATAATAATTTATTCATTTTCTCCTCCTTTACATTTTATATTATAGCATATTATTATTATTAAGTAAACTGAACCTATTTATACAAATTTTATAATTTGTTTATTACTGTTATTAATTTTTGTATATTCTTTATTATAAAATTTAAATAATATTACTAAGATAAATATTTCTGTTACTTCTAAAATTATAGTTGTAGGAATGTAAACTAAAAATGGGAATAAATCAAGAATAAATGAAGGTATACCTCCAGAAAAACAATAATTGGAACCAGTATAATAATTAAAGATACTCATTACCACATACAGGATATTTAAGGCAATTGCTAAATTAATTGTATCTTTAAACTTTATTTTTTTAGGATACATATAAAAGGTTAATAAAGAGCCAATTACTAACACATGATGAGATATTACATATAAATAAAAGTTAAATGACTCCCACATTGAAGGAACATTAAAAAATATTATAGCAGGTATGGGACCTAAAAGTGATAAAAAATAAGTGTATTTAAGTAAATGTTCTTTATTAAATAAAATAGGAATAATATAAAAATAATTTGCAATGTAACAAAGATGAAAAGGTAACATATCTTTATAATCAAAATTATGAAAAATTATAGAAGAAATATATAAAGTAAGCATGTTTAAAAGTAAAATAATTGCAATTGATTTAGTAATTATTTTCTTAGTTTTTATAGGTAGCTGGTTTATCCTCTTTCGGTTTAAAAAAATTATAATAGTAGCAACAACGACAATAGTCATTAAAAAAAGATGAGTTAATCCAAATAGTTTAAAAGGAATAGTTATTTTATCATCAACAAAAAATTCTCTAATATTCATACTAAAAATTATGTAAAAACCTCTTAAATATTACACATTAAATCTAAAATAAACTATATCGCCATCTTGCATTAGGTAATCTTTACCTTCAAGACGTAAACGACCTGCTTCTTTTGCTTTAAGTT
>CAPZYV010000088.1 GCA_948750805.1 uncultured Bacilli bacterium
GAATTATTTGATTATAATTGGTTAGAAGATGAAGAGTGATATTTTAATTAATGGTTTAAATGAGTTATATCCTAATGCCACTTGTGAACTTGAATTTACTACAGATTATGAATTATTAATTGCAACAGTACTAAGTGCTCAATGTACTGATAAAAGAGTAAATGAAGTAACAAAAGTATTATTTAATAAATATAACTTAAAAACTTTAAGTGAAACCTCGTTAAAAGAGATTGAAAAAATTATTAGACCCTGCGGTTCATATACTAAAAAGTCCTATTATATTAAAACTATTGCAGAAAAGCTATTACAGGATTATAACGGTACAGTTCCGAATAATAGAGAATATTTAGAAAGCCTTCCAGGAGTTGGCCGAAAAACTTGTAATGTTGTATTATCTAATATATATGATGTACCTGCTATTGCTGTAGATACCCATGTATCTCGGGTATCTAAAAGATTAAATTTATCTAAAGAAAGTGATGATGTATTTACAATTGAAAAAAAACTAATGAAGAAGTTACCTAAATCTAGTTGGAGCAAAGTTCATCATCAACTAGTATTATTTGGCAGATATAAATGTAAAGCTATTAAACCTGAATGTGAAAATTGTATATTTAAAGATTATTGTAAATATTTTAAAAAAAGGCTGGTTAATGCGCAAAGTAAATGTTGATAGAAAAGAAAATGATAGTGACCATACTTTACAAGCAATCTTTTTAGCAGTGGTTGTAAAAGCTAAAGTATATGATAGCTTATCAAATTCAGATGTTTTATTTAATAATTTTTATCCTCATGCTTTAAGTACATTAGAAAATAGTAACAATGAATTTTTACCATTATTGAGGGAATTACAGAATTAAAAAAAATTACTCCAGTTGAGTAATTTTATTTTTCTTTAATGTCATTATCATTTAATAATTGTTCAAAATCTTCTGCATTAGTAACACCATCTTGAACTAATTTCCCATCTTTAAAGAAAAGAATAACAGGTATATCTTCTATTTTATTTTTATTAATATCTAATTCTTTAGCAATAGATTCTTTATAATTTTTCTCTTTTTCTTTAATATCTGTAATATTTAAATAATAAAAGTTATTTTGAATATCATAATCAGTAATTAAAGGCTTTAATTCTTTTTCAAAATCATATACTTTTTTATCTTTAGCATATCCTATATATACAAAATAATAACTAGGTGTTTCTGATAGTACAGTTTTTATTTCTTCAATTTCTGTCATTTCTAAACTGATTGTATTAGAACTTATTAAATAACTTTCTATATATTTACCATCTTGTTTCACTTGATACCATTTATAAAAATATAAAGTAAGTAAAACGGCACTTAATATAAATAGTATTATAATTATTATATTCTTCATTGAAGATTTCTCATTTTTAACCATCATATCACATCTTTCTAAGTTCATTGTATCATAATATAATTTTATTTTCAAGAGAACCTTTTTATTCAGTTTTATCTTCTAGTTTTACTAGAACTTCTCGAGGTTTAGAGCCATTTGGTGGGCCAACTATTCCTCTTTCTTCTAACAAATCTACAACTCTTGCAGCTCGGTTATATCCCAGTCTAAATCTTCTTTGAAGAAGAGAGGTACTAACCTTACCAGTTTGAATAGCAAATTCGACAATTTCGTTATATAGAGGGTCATCATATTCTTCTTGTTCTTCTGGAAGACCATGAATTCCTTTTCCTGATTCATTTAAATTTTCCATCATTGCATCATAATGAGCACTTTGTTCTTTACATACATAATCAATTATTCTTTTAATTTCATTATCATCTATAAAACATCCTTGAATACGTGTTGGAACATTTTCTCCCATCGGTAAGTAAAGCATATCACCTTTACCTAATAATTTTTCTGCTCCACTAGAATCCAATATAGTTCTTGAATCAATATTAGAAGCAACTGCAAAAGCGATACGAGAAGGAATATTAGCTTTAACAACACCTGTAATTACATCAGTAGAAGGTCTTTGGGTAGCTACAATTAAATGTATACCAGCAGCTCTCGCCATTTGAGTAATTCGCATAATAGAATCTTCAACTTCTTTAGAAGCAACAAGCATTAAATCAGCAAGTTCGTCAATAATTGCTACGATATAAGTCATACGAGGTATTTTATCATCTCTATTTTTATTCTCTTTATCAATTAAATCATTATAGCCACCAATATTTTTAACATTTTTTTCACTAAATAAGTCATAACGTCTTTCCATTTCAGAGACTAATTTTTGAAGCGCAATACTAGCTTTTTTAGGGTCACTAACTACTGGACATAAAAGATGAGGAATACCGTTATAGTTAGATAATTCAACTTTTTTAGGGTCAACAAGCATTAATTTCACTTCATCAGGTTTATAACGCATTAAAATAGAACAAATAATAGTATTAGTACAAACAGATTTACCAGAACCCGTAGAACCTGCAATTAAAAGATGAGGCATTTTTGATAAGTCTGCAAGCTGTGGTCTACCCATAATATCTTTACCTAATGCTACTAAAATTTTGCCACTTGCCTCTTTACCATTATAAGCAAGTACTTCTTTAAATTTAACCATACTAATACTTGGATTAGGTATTTCAATACCAATAGTACTTTTACCAGGAATAGGGGCTTGTATTCTAACATCTTTAGCAGCCAGTGCTAAAGCAATTTCTTTATTAATGCCACTAATTCTACTTACTTTAGTTCCGCTAGGAACTTTAACTTCAAACTGAGTAACTGCAGGTCCAATATGAATTTCTACAACTTGTCCTTTAATTTGAAAGTCATTTAAAACCCTTTCTAAGTTTTCTTTATTACTACGAATATAATTATTAGAATTAATTTTCTTTTCATTTTTAACTTCATCTAATAAAGAAAGTGGGGGAAGAGTATAACTTGAATTAACCTCATAAGGTTTAGTAGGCTCTTCTAAATTTTCTTTAGCTGGTTCTTTTATATTTTTTAATTCATCCATACTAGTAATAACAATTTTGTCGTTTTTATTAGGTTCAATAAAATCTTTATTTTCTTCATAATCATATAATTTATGTTCATCATGAGGAATTGCTTCTTCTTTAATTTTAGGTTCTTCTTTACTATTGTTACTAAGAGATTTAAAGAAACTTTTAAGTTTACTTAAGATATCTGCAAAAGTAATATTAAATAGCAAAATACCTCCAAATAAAGATAAAATAATTGCTACAATTTTCGTACCCGTCACACCGAATAAAGAACTTAAAGCAACAGCAAATATTGCCCCAATAATACCTCCGCCAATTTCAATAGTGGCATCTCCACTTGTAAATAATGCAGTATTATTACCAATAGTTGACATTCTATCCATAAATTGGTCAATAGTTGATTTAAAAATATCTCCAGCACCAGTACATTCTCTAATAAAACCAAAATGACTTGCTACAAGAATTACAATAACAATCACATATAAACCAATTAATCTTTGATTTAAAAATTTAGGAAGCTTTCTTTTTAAAAGCATATATCCACCTAAAGATAGTATGAATATTAAAAGGAATATCCAAGCCCATCCACCGACTAAAAACATTGTAAATTTCTTTATATATGAACCAACTGGACCAAATCCAAAACCTATTAATCCAATTAGTATTAAAATAAGACCTGTAAGTTCAACACTGTATACAAAATCTTCTTTTTCAGCTGCTTTTGATTTTTTCTTCTTTGCCATTTTTACCACCTATTATAATTATAACTTAAAAAAGATTTATTGCAAAGATTTATTTGACAACTTTAGACAGTTTTCTAAAAGAAATTATTTTAAAAACAAATTACTAACTATTCAAATATATTCCTTCTTTTTAAATAGTTATAATTCATAAATACATACTTTATCAGAAAATTATTTTAAATATTTTATAATTATGCTATTATATTACTAGACAAGGATGATTTACATGGGATTATTTGATAAATTTAAAAATGCATTTACAAAAAAAGAAACTGATAAAGAAAAAAATGAAGATATAAAAGCTTATGATAAAGGTTTAGAAAAAACTCGTAAAGAGTTTGTTAATGAATTATCTATATTAGGTCATAAATATACTAAAGTTACAGATGAATATTTTGATGAATTAGAAAATATTTTAATTATGGCTGATATTGGTATAAACACAGTTATGAATTTTATTGATAGATTAAAAGACCGAATTAAAAAAGAAAATATTACTGATGTTAACTATTTACAAGAAGTAATTGTCGATGAATTATTTATTATTTATGTAAGTGG
>CAPZYV010000089.1 GCA_948750805.1 uncultured Bacilli bacterium
TTATTATTTTTTAAACCTAAAAATGTTAATATTATATCATCATTTTTAGTTGTATTTTTATTATTTATTAAAACTGGTATATTAAGTTCCAAATAATAGTAATCATTCTCTAAATCTCTAAATTTATATTCTAAACATTTATCATAATTAGCATTTGGACTTTTTAAAGTATATGTTACATCATTATAAGTTATAGAGTCTTTTTTAACTATTAGTTTTTTAGTAGTATTTTCATAGTTAAAAGTAATTATAACATCTGTTTTATTATCTTCTATATTTAATCCATTTAATTTTAACTTTAAAAAATCACTTTCAATATTTTTTATAATCTCAGTCCTCATTATTTCATCATTACTAGCATAAGTATTATCATTATTTATCTTATCTAAACTAAACATTACTTTCAAAAGCATTAAAATAATAATTGATATTAAAGTCATACTAATAAGTAATTCTAAAATTGTAACTCCCCTTTTATTCATAATCTTTGCCCCCTAAAGTAATACTAGCATAAGAATATATGTCACTATCTTTAAATTCTAAAATTAAACGATATTTTAAATTTTCTTTATTTGATAAAGTATCAATATAATTATTGAAATAACTTGGATAACTATTTTTATCATAGTTTTTTAAATCATATTTTGTAAGATAAAGTTTATTTACATTCATTTCCTTTAAAAGATTATTACAAGATACAAAAGAAAAATCATCACATGTTATTTCTTTAATTGAAGTATTATCTAATAAATCATTTAATCCATAAATATTCAAATATTCTTTTAAATAATATGCTTTATATATGTTACTCGCATCATCATATAAAATGTTTTTTTTACTATTATTTACCATGCCTGTAAAAGTACTATAAAGCATTAAAAGAGAGACACATAAAAAAGTAATTACAATTAATGTTTCTAATAAAGCAAAGCCTTTTTTCATAAGTCACCTACTTTAAATTAATTATATATTAGAAACTTTAATTTAGCAAGATTATTTAAAAAAGATATAGAAATTAATCTACATCTTTTACTAACTCTAAATGGTCAAATATATAATTATTTTTTACTTTTTTAAAAACATATTTATAAGTACTAGCCTTGTCTAAATAGTCGTCTAATTTAATATTATAATTACCATTTTTGTCAGTTTTTTCAGCTAATTTTTTTAAATCTTGCATATTATTATAAATTGTATAATGTGCACCATCTATTCCCATGTCATGAACTATATATATCGATTTTTCATAAATATTAATAAAATTTTTATCTTTAGAAGCACTTATTATTTTTCGTTCCATAGAATCATAAGAACCACTACAACCACTTAAAAATTCATAGCGTTTTAAAGTTTTATTATAATCATATCCACAATATTCATCTGCTAAAATATAAGCTCTTTCGTGATAAAAATTAGTCTCTTCTCCAAATATTTCATATATAGAATCAGATATATCATTAATAGATATATTCTCTTGAAAACCATTTTTATCAATGTAATATTTTAAACCAGATGAAACATAAAACCCATTTTCTACTTTACCTGGTTCTTTATAAAGCATAGAAAGTATCATAAGATTATCACTAGGATTTACTTTTTTATATAAATCTTGAACTAACTTAGAATCTATATCTAAATCTCTATTTCTAAATATTAAAAAGCATCCTATAGCAATAATTAAAACTACTAAAACACTTATTAAACCTAAAATTTTATTTTTCATATAAACATTATCTCCTTATTCTCAGTTTATCATAGTTTTAAAATTAATACAAACATTTAAATTATTTTTTAATTTTATTTACATATAAAAAAAGCTGTAATAGCTTTTAATTTTTAAACCAAGCATCCACATAATATATTGGACGGCCTTCTTCATAATATTTCTTTTCAAAATCAGTCATTATATTAGGTATAGGTATTTCATTATGATGTAAATCTAAACTTACTCTTTCGAATGAATACCAATATTGTGATAATGTTTCTAAAGAATAAGCAAATAACCCTTTATTATCTGTTTTTAAAATTATATGTTTATCTTTTTTAAAAATTTTATCATATAGTCTTAAATATGATTCATGCGTAAATCTTTTTTTCTCATCTATTTTTTTAGGCCAAGGCTCAGAAAAAGTTAAATATATTGTATCTATTTCTTTACCAAAAAATTTATCTAAATCGTGAGCATCAGCATTTACAAGTCTTAAATTAGGCAGATTTTCCCGAACTAAACGCTCTGTTGCCATCACCATTTGAGATGCATATAACTCTAAACCAATAAAGTTAATATTTGGGTATTTTTTAGCCATATTAATAATAAAGTCGCCTCTTCCCATACCAAGTTCAATATGAATAGGATTATGATTACCAAAGAAATCTGACCATTTATTTTTATATCTTGAAGGATTATTTACAAAATAAGGACTTTTACTAATTATTTTATCAGCATCTTTTACTACATTATAACGCATAAAATCACTTCCTTTAAAAATTATAACATAATTTAATAATAAAAAAAAGCATTTACTATGCTTCGTAAACGCTAACTTTCTTTTTATCTCTACCTAATCTTTCAAAACGAACAACGCCACTTACTTTTGCATATAAAGTATGGTCTTTACCCATGCCAACATTTGTTCCTGGATAAATTTTTGTTCCTCTTTGACGATATAGAATTGAACCTGAGTTTACAGTTTCGCCGTCTGCAGCTTTAGCTCCTAATCTACGACCTCTAGAGTCACGACCATTTCTGGTAGAACCTTGAGCTTTAACGTGAGCGAATAATTGGATATTTAACTTCATGAAATTCATGTTTATTCCTCCTCTACTATCTTTATATTTTTTTTATAAGTTAATGCTAATTCTTTTAGCATTGCTATCATATTTTCAATTATTAATAAAATATTTTTATTATCACTAATAGTTTTTATAGTAAGTTTATCTTTTTCTTCTTTATAAGTTAAAGAATTACTTTCTATTCTAAGGGCAGCATTGATACTTGTAATAACAATACTAGATACACTAGCACAAACTATATCTTTACCAGCATCATCATATCCTGCATGACCAGTAATAACTATTTTATTTTGATTAATATAGACTTTAATCATAATTAGCCAATTTTCTTAACAACTAATTTAGTATATGGTTGTCTATGACCTTGAGTTTTACGATATTTTTTCTTAGGTCTATATTTGAATACTTTAATTTTCTTTTGACGTCCATGTTTTTCAACTGTACAAACTACTTTTGCACCTTCAACGTATGGAGTTCCAATTTTTCCATCTAAAGCTAAAACATTAGTAAATGTTACTTCACTACCAGCTTCATTAGGTAATTTTTCTACATAAATAACATCATTTTCACTTACATAGTATTGTTTTCCACCAGTTTCAAATATTGCTTTCATATTCATTCCTCCTTCTAATTATTTAAGACGCACCCTTATGGTAAACTTAATGTTTTTCTAACCATTTTAGTGTGGTTTTTTACGAATAATTTCGCAACGTATTAATTTTAACAAATAATACTACTTTTGTCAATTATTTTCCTATTTTATACCCATTCTGTTTTCAATACTAGAAATTGTTGAATCATAGTTATTAAATGCTAAAACATTTCTTTCAACCAATAATCTATTTGCCTCAATTTTTTCCCTAAATATTGCTATTAACCCTTTTAACATTTCTATATAATAAATTTTATCTGTTGCTACTCTTGTAGGTGTAAATTCTCTTTTAATCATTGAAACTATCAAGTTTTTATAAAACTCTAAATCATTTAAACTAGCATCATTTTTTCCTAAAATATTCCATAAAGCAAAGTTTTCATCCATATCTTGTGCATTTAATAATTCTCTTCCAATTGTTGAATCACTCCAGCCTGTCACGATATAGGGATTTTTAGAAACGTTTTTTCCCGTAACTATATTCTTAAAAGTAGCCATATTAGGAACCATTGCATTTCCATAATCGCCAGTTTCACTATATAAGTCAACAAGACATGAACCATCATAACCTTTAACTTTAAATTGCACTTTTTGATGTATAACTTCAGGAACTCCTAACATACTAGCTATAAGTTTTTCTTTTTTTTCAAATGAATAAGAATATAGTCTAAAAATAGTATCTAAAAAATCATCATCACTTAGTTCTGCAGAATATAATAAATCAAATAAATCTAATTGATTTTCATAATCTTCATAGGCTCTCATCAAAGTATCAAAATCTCCATCAGGTAACACTAACGACTTTAAAG
>CAPZYV010000090.1 GCA_948750805.1 uncultured Bacilli bacterium
ATAAACAAATGTTATAATATAACATTTTTCGCGTTTTGTCAACATATGTTTATATATATATATTGTATAATAAGTATTAGGAAGAAGTGCAGTATAATGAATATTCTTAATAAAATAAATAAACCAGATGATATAAAAAAATTAACTACGGAAGAAATGGGAATATTAGCTCAAGAAATTAGAGAATATATTTTAAATAATGTTTCTAAAAGTGGTGGACATTTAGCCTCTAATTTAGGTATTGTAGAACTTACAATTGCTTTACTAAATAATTTTAATTTTGATAAAGATAAAATTATATTTGATGTTGGTCATCAAAGTTATGTATATAAAATATTAACAGATAGAAAAGAAACTTTTAATACTATAAGAAGTTATAAAGGCTTGAGTGGTTTTCCAAAAAGAGAAGAAAGCAAATATGATTTTTTTGATACAGGGCATAGTAGTAATTCAATATCAGCAGCTTTAGGTATGGCTAGAGCTCGTGATTTAAAGGGTGAAGATTATAATATAATATCTGTTATTGGTGATGGAGCTTTTACAGGTGGCATGGTATATGAAGCTTTAAATGATTTAGGCTATAATCATAGTAAAATGCTAATAATTTTAAATGATAATCAAATGAGTATATCAGAAAATGTAGGAGGTTTATCAAGTTATCTTAATCAAGTTAAATTAAGTCCTTCTTATAATATGCTAAAAAATCAAATGCATCATAAACTAAATAAAAGTAATAGCGTTTTAAAATGTATTAGAAGAATCAAAAATAGTATTAAAACTCTATTTTTTAATCCGATGTTTTTTGAAAATTTAGGAGTAAGATATATTGGACCTATAGATGGACATAATCTAAGTGATTTAAATCGAATTTTAAAGAAAATAAAAAAATTAGATGGACCAGTTGTCCTTCATATTTTAACAACTAAAGGTTATGGTTATACGCCAGCTTTAGAAAATCCAGATAAGTTTCATGCTGTTTCGCAATTTGATTTAGAAACGGGGAATTCTTTAACAAGCAATAAAGATACTTATTCTAATGCTTTTGGAACTTCTTTAATAAAGTTAGCTAAAGAAAATAACAATATAGTTGCTATATCGGCGGCAATGATTAATGGAGTAGGGTTAAAAGAATTTGCCAAAACGTATCCTGAGCGTACTTTTGATGTAGGAATTACAGAAGAACATGCTGTAACACTAGCGGCAGGTATGGCTGCTAATGGCTTAAAACCTATTTTTGCAGTCTATTCAACTTTTTTAGAAAGAGGTTTTGACCAAGCATTAATAGATGTCTGTATGCAAAATTTACCTGTTATATTTGCTATAGATAGAGCAGGTTTAGTAGGAAATGATGGTAAAACTCACCAAGGAGTATTTGATATTTCTTATTTAAATTTAATGCCTAATATGAAAATCATCGCTCCAAAATGTACAGAAGAATTATTTGTTATGTTAAATTATGCTTTAAAGGAAAATAGTCCAATAGCTATTCGTTATCCCAGAGGGGGAGATTCTTTAAAATTAGCTCCCATAAAAGCTATTAAAACTGGTAAATGGGAGGTTTTAAATAAGGGTGAAAAGGTTGTAATTTTAGCTACTGGTAAAATGGTAGAAAGAGCAGTTTTAGCTAAGCAAAAATTAAAAAATATAAATCCAGTTATAGTTAACGCTTTATTTATAAAACCACTTGATATTTCTTATTTAAAAGAAATAGTTAAAAATAATTATAACGTTTTAACTTTAGAAGATAATAATATAATAGGAGGTTTTGGAGAACAAGTTTTATATGAATTAAACAATTTAGGCTTTAAAGACAAAATAAAAATAATGGGTTATCAAGATAAGTTTATTGACCATGGAAGAGTGGATGAATTAATTAAAGAAGAAGGCTTAGACACTATTAGCATTATTAAAGAAATAAAAAAGTTATATAAATAATAAAAGCATTAGAGTTTTATCCAATGCTTTTAAAATGTAAATAAATATTAGTTGACTACATAAGGGTCAGACATAGTACCTTTTCCAGTAAACTTTGTATCAGCTTTCAGACTTATTACTGGGCGCATGGCGGTCACACCGGTCACACACCAAGCAGTGATGTTGCCGGATGAATGTATGCCAAATACATAAGCCTCATTGCCAGAATCTAAGATATACGGAGACAAAGTCCAATTACGTTGTCCATTATATAAGTAATATCTTGTATTATTTGTTCCCCATACTCCACCAGCTACCGCTATTTCATCTGCTGTTATTAGTCCTATTGGATATGTTAAACTTTTATTTCCTTTATTTGAACTACTTACTGTGTAGAAGTCACTACTATTTGCACATGTGAGGTCTGGTGATTTATTTGTATTTAATCTTATGTATCCAGCGTAATATGTTTGGGTTGTTCCTGTTCCTCCTGAATTGTTTATTGAACTACTACTTGTGCTTGGTGTTCTATCTCCACAGAATCCGGCATTGGTATCTATCTTGCTGGCATAGCTTGAGAGATTATTTTGATACCATATCTCTAATTGTGTTAAGGCATTTGATTTTGTTCCCAAACCATGTACTTCATCGCTTGTATACTTGAATCCTACATATGCATTATTATTATATGATGAATTAAAAGTTTGACTAGCTATTGCTATACTATCACTTGTTGATGTACCATTTGCATGTCCACTTGTTCCATCATAGATTAGTCTGATACTTCCATCGCCATTGATTCGGATGATTCGCCACCATTTATTAGCAAATCTTACGTAGTTATTATTTACTGCTCCTCTAAAGTAATAACTATCTTTTCCGGATTCATCTACTGCTTTATACACTCCTTCATCCGTTGTTGCTACTTTACTAAAGTCTGGCGTTCCACTTTTTACTGTTATATTTTCTAAAATTTGTGAAGCGGCACTTTTAACGAAATATAAATAGCATCTGCTTCCTTTAGTAATGTTTGTTATTATATGTTGGCCTACATCATCAGTATATATTCCTGCATTTATATCTTTAGCCCCATTCACTTCACAATATGTTTTACTTTCGTTTATTATATATCCTGTTTCGGGCATTGTATCAATTTCGATATCTCCATTACCATCATTTTTATACATTGCCATTATTTTAAAGTCTGGTACTTTATAACTGATTGTTCCTTCTGCTATTTTAATACTTTTTACTAGATTATATTTTGCAAATGTTAATCTTACTACTAATGCTATAACTAGTATTACAAATAAACTTACTCCTATAATTATTTCTTTTTTATGACTTTTTCTTATTGTTTCAAATTCCATACTTTACCTCTTTCTATTACTTATATTAAAAAATTCTCACTTATAATAAAATTATAAATCTTGTACATGCTTAAAGTCAAGAAAAATTGAGGGATTTCGTCTGTTAATTATTTTGTAAAGTAAATTTATGCGAAAATTAATATGGTGAAATATATGTATAAAGAAAGATTAAAATCTCTAAGAGAAAGAAGTGGAGCAACCCAAAAAGTTGTTGCTCAATCATTAGGAATAGTAGGAGATAGGTATGGACAATATGAAAGAGAATATGAAATAATACCTATAAAACATTTAAATGAGTGTTGCAATTTTTTTGATGTATCTATTGATTATATTTTTGGATTTACTAATAATAAGAAATATATAAAAAGTAAAAAAGATATCGATAAAAATATTAGTGGAAAAAGATTAAAGGAACTAAGGAAAAGTTTAAAATATTCTCAAACTGAATTTGCCAATATTTTGAAGAATTCTTATGGTACAATTTCAGGTTATGAAAAAGGTCGATATATTATTGCTACTCCTTTTTTATATACTATTTGTAAAAAGTATCATATATCCGCGGATTATTTGCTTGGTAAAATAGATAATATGCCTAATATAGATTAATTCTATATTTTTTTTAATTTGGTTATTAATTTGACAAAATTTTTAAGTTGCGTCATATATAATTATTTTAGGTGAATAAAATGGTTATATATATAGACTTAGTATTTTTAATAAATTTTATTTTAGATTTTCTTCTTTTACTTACAGTTAATATAACTCTTAAAAGATATAGTCGAATTTATAAACTAATTTTAGGAGCTTTATTTGGCAGTATTTCACTACTTAGTTTATTTATTTCTTTAAATAGTATAACTCTTAGTATAATAAAGCTACTAATGGGTTTAATTATGTCTTTAATATCTTTTGGTTATAAAAATATTAAATATACTTTCTATAATATCATTTATTTATATATGACTAGT
>CAPZYV010000091.1 GCA_948750805.1 uncultured Bacilli bacterium
ATTATTGTTACTTTTTCAATATTTTTTAATATTTCAGTTCTAATAAAATATAGTTCTCTTTATCACAATAATATTATTTAAGATAATTAAATAAAGAGAGAAGTGAAAATAATGGAATATGAGATATCAAACAAAAAGAAATTGCCAACATTATAGGTATAGCTAAAAGTACTTATAATCAATATGAGCAACAATATGACATTATTCCTTTAAAACATTTATTACATTTTCTAATTATTTTAATTTATCAATAGATTATATTATTAGGAAAAATTTATTTTATCATACGTTTTAAACTCATTATAGCATTTTTTTCAATTCTAGATACTTGAGCTTGACTTATATTTAGAGATTCTGCTATTTCCATTTGAGTTTTGCCAATGATATATCTATTAACTAATACTTCCCTTTCTCTTTCTTTAATTTTATTTAAACCTTTTCTAAGAGAAATTAAAGAATCTTTATCACTATTTAAATCTTTTGTATCTGCAATTTGGTCTTGTAAATAAATAGTATCGCCACCATCATTATAGATAGGCTCAAAAATGCTCATTGGTTCTTTTAAAGCATCCATAGCATTAGCTATTCTATATTCTTCTACTCCAAGTTCTTTTGCTATAACTTCACTACTTGGTTCAACCCCATATTGATTAAAAAAGTTTTCTTTAAAACTAATTATTTGATAAGCTAAATCTTTAACACTTCTACTTACCCTAATACTCGTATTATCTCTAATATATCTTTTAATTTCTCCAAGTATTAAAGGTACAGCATAAGTTGATAATTTTAAATTATAGGATAAATCAAAGTTATCTATCGCTTTAATTAAGCCAATAACTCCAACTTGAAATAAATCATCCATATTATAATTTCCTTTATTAAAACTTCTTAAAATGCTTAAAACTAATTTTAAATTACCATTAATAAGTTCTTCTTTAGCACTTTTATCTCCAGACCTATATCTTTCAAATAATTTAGTTGTTTCACTACTTGTTAAAACTTTAAGTTCATTAGTATTAATACCCGTTATATCTACTTTATATCTTGCCATATAAAAATCCTTTCTATCTTTTTTAGAGTAAAAAGGATTTTTTTTATTCAACTATTAATATTATTATTAAAATTTTAATTCTCTCATATCAAACATTGACTTATTATACTTTCTATAAACTTCATCGGCTGTACAAGAAATACAATCTGACATTTTAAAACCTAATTTTTTAATTAATTTTTCTAAATCTCTTTTAGACTTAAACTCTATCTCAATATATGTTGGTATCCCTGGCCACGTATCTATATCAATCTGATACCCATCTAACAAATAAGATAGCCTTTCTTTTTCTTGATAACTTTTATAACAATATCCTAAAGCTTCAAGTAATTTATTAGCTTCCGAAAAACTCGCAACTTCTAATTCTGTCTCTAATAAATTTTGATTTTCTCCATTATCATTTGCTAAAATATGTTTAACAGCAATAGTAGTTTGATTACCCGTTTGCCTAACTCGTATCCATTTATTATCATTATTTTTAAATGCTTGCAGAAATTTATCTAATTTCTTATTTTTTAGTATAGAAATTAAATTATCAGCTTCACCAATCAAAGAAAAAGAGGAAAAACCACTAATATCTTTTAATTTATTTTTATCTTCTTGAGTTAAAAAATTATCAATCTCAAAAAATAATAATTTAAGCTTATTTCTAGCTGTCTCATTCTTTATAATATTTTCACTTTCTAATCCATCTAAAGCATCTCTATATCTACTATAAATAGTAAATAAATCATAAGTATATAAAATTTGTTTATTACTACACTTAAAAATTGCTCCTAAATTATTTAGCTTTTCAATAAATATATCTTTATTAATATTTAAAATTTTTACTTCTTTTTCTATTTGTTGCATTTTATCATTCCTAACTATAATTGTAATGGATTTAAATCTATTTCTAAGAAAACGTCTTTATTTGTACTAAAAATATCATCTAAATCTTTTAATGTACTTTGTAAATTATTATCAAATCTATATTTAATAGTAATATTAAATCTATATACATTTTTAAGTCTAAAATTAAGGGCAGTAGAAGGTCCTAAAATAATACTTGTTTTATCTAATTTTCTTCTTAAAAAATCTACTACTTTATTAGCATTTAAGCTTGCTTTATCATAATCTTTACTACAAACTTTTATATTTACTAAATAATAATATGGAGGATATTTAAGTTTTTTTCTAATCACCATTTCATTTTCATAAAAACCAGTATAATCATGATTACATACACATTTAATGGTAAGATTATCTGGATTAAATGTTTGAATAATTACTTTGCCTAGCCTTTCTCCTCTTCCAGCACGGCCTGATGCTTGACTTAACATACTAAAAGTTCTTTCACTACTACGAAAATCAGGAATATTAAGAGTTGTATCAGCATTTATAATTCCTACTAAAGTACAATTTGGAAAATCAAGGCCTTTACTAATCATTTGCGTACCAATTAAAATATTATATTCTTTATTCCTAAAAGCTTCAATTATTTTATCATGCATGCCTTTATTTGCCGTTGTATCAGCATCCATCCGAATTACTTTAGCATCACTATATTTCTCTTTAATTAAACTTTCTAATTTTTCAGTTCCAAGACCCAAATAATTTAACCCTTTTTCATGACATTCTGGACATATATCATCTTTAATTTTAGTAAACCCACAATAATGACATCTAAGACTATTAGAACTTTTATGATATGTTAATGATATTTCACAATGAGGACATTTATAGGTATAACCACAATTACTACAACTTATAATTGTCGAAAAACCTCTTCTATTTAATAATAAAATAACTTGTTCATTTTTAATTAAAGTTTCCTTAATGCTATTATCTAATTCTTCACTTATTACAAAGTTTCTTTTTTGAAGTTCTTTAGTCATATCAACAATAATAGAGGAAGGTAACTTATGATTATTAACTCTATTTTTTAATTCAAGTAAAGTATAAACTCCTTTTAAAGCTCGTGCCATATCTTCTAAAATTGGAGTTGCACTTCCTAAAACTAAAGGAGCATTATAATACTCACTTCTTTTTTTAGCTATATCTGTTGCGTGATATCTCGGATTACTATCTTGTTTATAAGTTTCACTATGTTCTTCATCAATAATAATAATACCAATGTTTTCTAAAGGCGCAAAAACAGCACTACGAGTTCCAATAACAATATGAACATCTTTATTTAATATTTTCAAATACTCATCATATTTTTCGGTTTTAGATAAACCACTATGAAGTATAGCAACATCATCACCAAAATAACTATAAAAAATATTAACTATTTGTCCAGTTAAACTAATTTCTGGTACTAATAATAAAGCCGTTTTGCCATTTTTAACAATATCTTTAATTAAATTTATATATATTAAAGTCTTACCACTACCAGTTACACCATTTAACAAAAATATTTCATTAGTATTAAAGGAAACAACTATTTTATTATATACGTTCCTTTGCTCTTCAGTTAAAACTTTATTATCCTTATTTTGGATTTTAGCATCTAAACGATATTTTTTTACTTTTTGAATTTTAACAAAACCTAACTTTTCTAACTCTCGTACATTAGAACTATCAACTTCTTTTTTATTTACTGTTTTTTCATCAAGTAATCTTTCTAATATTGTAACTTTTTTACCTCGATGAGTTTCAATAAATTCTAATACTTCTCTCTCACTTTTATTTAATGATATAAATTGTTCATATAAATTATAATCTTTATTTTGGTCTTTTATTTTAAGTGCGCTTGGCAGCATCGTTTGATAAGCTGTAATTAAATTACATAACGTGAGACTTTTTAAATATTTACCTAATTCTAATAATTCTTTATTTAATACTAAAAATTCATCTTCTATTCTAGCGATTTCTTTTAATTCATAAGCATCTTTATATTCATTATTTATATTTAGAACAATTCCATGAACTAATTTAGTATTAAAAGGTACTAAAACTTTCATCCCTACTTTTAGACGATTATTTAAAGAAGTAGGTATTTTATAAGTAAATGTTTTATCTAGAGTTTTAACAGGATACTCAATTAAACAGTTTGCATACATAAAAAATACCTCCTTTTAAATATTATAACAAATAAAAACGATTCCGTTAATCCTTTTAGATAATATCTTCTAATTTGTGTGAAAAAAAGTCTTAGAACCTAGATATTACAAAAATATATATTATCATGAAT
>CAPZYV010000092.1 GCA_948750805.1 uncultured Bacilli bacterium
AATATCATGGTATAATAGATTTAATGCTCGAATACGATAATGAAATAAAAATTATTGATTATAAATTAAAAAATATTGATGATGAAAATTACATTAAACAATTAAGTGTATATTATGATTATATTAAAAGTATAAGTGATAAAAAGATTAAACTTTATTTATATTCTTTAATGGATAATAAGATTAAAGAAATTACTAAAGTGTTAATTTAAAACTAAATATGATATGTAAAAATTCGTTAAGTAATATTATTAAATTTGATATAAAGTTAATTATATGATAATATATTTATATAAGGAGGATTAATTATGTGGTGGATTATTTTAATAGCTGTAGTTGTACTTATTCTTTTATGGGTAATGGGTACATATAATTCTTTAGTATCTTTAAGAAATAGAGTTAAAGATTCTTGGAGTCAAATTGATGTTCAATTAAAAAGAAGATTTGATTTAATTCCTAATTTAGTAGAAACAGTTAAGGGTTATACAAAACATGAAAGTGAAACTTTAGAAAATGTTATTAAGGCTCGTAATACTTATATGAGTGCAACGCTTCCTGAAGACCAAATGAAGGCTGATGGTGAACTTAGTAAGGCTATAAGTAAATTATTTGCTTTATCTGAGAGTTATCCGGATTTAAAAGCTAATACAAACTTTGTAGATTTACAAAATCAACTTAAAGAAACAGAAAATAAGATTGCGATGTCTAGACAATTTTATAATGATGTTGTTTTACAATATAATAATAAAATTGAGATGGTACCATCTAATATTGTGGCAGGTATTTTTAAATTTCAAAAGCAAGCTTTCTTTGAAGCAACTGATGAAGCACGTGAAAACGTTAAAGTTAAATTTTAAGGCTTACAATAGTAAGTCTTTTTTAGAAGGTGAGTTTATGAAAAAATTAATTTTAGGAATATTTTTATTTGTTTTTGCCCCTTTAATGGTTAATGCGGCAGACTATAAGATTACAGACCAATTAATAAAAGCGGATATTCAAAATAATGGAGATTTATTAATAAAAGAATTAATTGTTATGGATGGAAGTTTTAATGGTTATGAAAAAGATTTAAGTTATGCTAACTCTGTTTTACAAGATAATCTTAGTAGTTATGATAATAATTCTTTATATAATGGTCGAGGATTACAATTAATTGATATAAAAGGCAAATATGTAAAAAATGTTTCTTTTGATACTTTTTTAGATAAAGGTTTTGAGTTATTTCAAGAGTCTTTATATGCTAATAATGGAGATAAATTAAAATATACTGTCAAAAATAAAATAAATGGTTATAATTATAGGCTATATTATAAAGCAAATAAAGAAAAAGTAGCTTTTTTAATAACTTATTTAGTGAAAGATGTTGTGGTATTACATAATGATGTTGCTGAGTTATATTGGAATTTTATTACTCCTAATGATTATGATGATATAAGAAATGTTCAAGTTAAAGTTTCATTACCAGATAATGATTTAACAGACAATTTTAGAATTTGGTTACATGGTTCTTTATCTGGAGAAATAAAAAAGATTAATAATCAAGAAGTTCTTGCAACTTATGATTATATGGAAAAAGAGGATTTATTAGATATAAGGGTTACATTTGATAATAATTTAATTACTAATAAAACAAATGTAAAAAAAGATAATAATGATGCTCTTGCTAAAATAATTGAGGTTGAAACTAAAAGGGCAGATATTGCTAATAAATTACGACAAGAATTAAAGGGAAAATATGATTTTGTTTTTTATAGTACAATTATATTTTATACAAGTATAGTTATTTTAGGAATAATTATTTATTTTAAATATGGTAAGAGTCCTAAATCTGGTTATTATTCAAAATATAATAGAGAATTTATTGATGACTATAATGTAGAAGTAATTGATTATTTAATGAATAAAAAAATTACGCCTAATGCAATGAGTGCTTCAATTATGAATTTAGTTTATAAGAAAAATCTAAGTGTTGAAGAAATTGTTAATGAAAAATCAAAAAAGAAAGATTATATGTTTACTTTAGAAAATTTAGATAATATTAATGATAGTGAAAAAATGTTAATAGAATTTTTATTTGATAGAGTAGGTAAAGGTAATCTGGTAAATGATAAAAAAACTTTTACAACGATTGATTTAAAGAAATATGCGGATGGCACTAAAACATGTAATAGTTTTATTAGTAGCTATACGAAATGGAAAAATGATATTTTGGCGAAAGGTAAAAAAGAAACTTTTTATGAATCATTTGCTTTTCCTAAAGTATTGGGAATAATAGTTATGATAGTTTCTTTTATGTTATTTATGTATACTATTAGTAATGAAGTGGATTTTATTCCAGCTTATTTTGTAATAATGGTAGGCATAATTTTCTTCTTTTATGGATTATTAATTGATAGGAAAACTAAAAAAGGAGCTCTACATTACGATAAGTGGAAAGCTTTTAAGAATTTCTTAAATGATTTTGGAACATTTGATATGAAAGAATTACCAGAGATAGTACTTTGGGAAAGATATTTAGTTTATGCAACCATATTTGGTTTAGCAGATAAAGTACAAAAAAATATGAACGTTAGAATTAATGAATTAGATTTAAGTGCTTCTTCCTATGATTACTATCCTTCATTTGTATATATAAATTTAGGTCATAGTATTAATAATAGTGTAAATCAAGCATTAAGTACAGCTTATAGTAGACAAGCGGCTAATTATGCTAATAGTCACTCAAGTTCATCTTCAGGTGGTGGATTTGGTGGTGGAGCTTCTTTTGGAGGAGGCTTCGGTGGCGGTGGCTCATCAGGACATGGCTTTTAAAAAATAAAACTTCTAGTTAATTGCTAGAAGTTTTTAGTTCGGTATAAATACCACGATTAAAATTATGGTCTTCGCTAGTTATATTACTATCAGCTGTAATTAATTCGGCAGTTGTTATTAAAAAGTATTTGTGATAAAGATAATCTTTGCCATCACTACTAACGGGGTCATCCCAAGTAAGGTCTAAATGTAACCATTCATCTTTTATTTTAACAGCATTCCATACATGACCTTCACTATTATTATCAGTTTTATGAGTAGTAGCTATTTTATAATTATCATAGCCCATTTTAGTTAAAAATATAGCCATTAAATCCGTATATCCATTACATGTAGCTAAATGATTAAATAAAGTTCCATAAGCATTGTAGCTTTTAGTTTCTTTATTATTTTTGGTATCATATTTAGTATTATTAATTATATAATCATGTATAGCTTTTATTTTATCATAATCATCATCATTAGTCTTTACGAGTTTTTTGATTAGATTATCTACTTCATTATTTATTTTTTCAATTTCTTCTTTTTCATATAAATATTTAATTTTTAAATTAATTTCACCAGAATCAGAAATAGTTGTATTAATGCTAGTAAAAGAATTAAATGGATGAACAAAATTATTTAAATGAGTTAAAAGGTCATCATCTTTACTTATATTATTAATATCTTTTAAACAATTAGTATATTCTTTAGGACAATAAAAAGTAAAAGATTCGGTACCACTATTAATAGTAGTATAAATAATATTAAGCAAGTCATCTTTGCTAAAAGGGGTATATTTGTTAGTATTTTTTACAAACATATAGTTGCTATCTTTATAATATGTATTATAATTTTCAATTTTATTATTGTTAGGATGACTTAAAATATTAAGTATTTTATCTGTAATTGAATTAATATTTAAAAGTACTAATAAAATACTGATAATACATATAAGGCAAGTTAATATTTTTCTCATGTTATCACCATTATAAGTATAGCAAAAAAAAAAGAAGTTCACAATAAAATGTTACTTCATATTTTTAACTTTATTTGATAATCTTGCTTTTTGTCTATCAGATGTATTTGATTTAATTAGGCCTTTACTTACTGCACTGTCCATATATTTTTGAACATCTTTAAATAAAGCATTAGCTTTAGTTGAATCTCCAAGAGCGATAGCTTTTTCAGTTTCTTTAATTAAATTTTTAACTCTAGCTTTAAGCTCATGATTGTTTTCAGTTTTTTTAGCTATTACTTTTATGGCTTTTTTAGAGCTTTTAATATTTGCCAAATTGGAACACTCCTTCCTTGATATCAGTTTCAATTTTACCAAACTATTGGTTATTTTTCAAGTATTTTAGAAATAAATTGACAAATAATCGAATTATGTTAAAATATTTGTTATATTTTACGGGTACAGGGGTAGAAAATG
>CAPZYV010000093.1 GCA_948750805.1 uncultured Bacilli bacterium
AAGCGCAACGGGAAAATCGTGTGCAACTACGAAAGATTGAGGTGTTACAGCGACATTATTATTTTCTACAAAATTATTTATCGCTGGCTCATTTGTAATTGGAGCGACATTAACTGTATTATTACTTGCTATATTATTATTTGGCATAACAGGCGCTACTGGAGTTTCATTTGGTACAATATTAGTAGGTGCTGGAGTTACAACACTAGATACAGCAATTGTTTCTTGAGGTACGGGATTAGAATTAGGCTCAAAATTTACAGTTTCAGTTCCTAAATTTTCTAAAGTTTCTAAAGGCGCGGCGGATAAATTCTCTACTGGAGCTGAAGTATTTCCACTTTCATCACTTTCTTTAACTACATATCTACTTTTAATTAAATCAAATGATGCTTGTGGTAAAGTTAAAGGCATAAAGTATGCCTCATCAGCATTAAGATTACTCCCAACTTTTATATATTCAAAACTTGTGCCATTTATAATACCTTTTAAATAATTTTTTACAGTTTGCCATTCATTAGCATCCATAATTTTTTCTAATTTTTCATTTATAAATTTACATACATAAATAATTGGTAATCCCATAGAACCAATTTTATCACTATCAAATATAATATAAGTCATTCCATCAGCTTTAAAAGCTGTTAATAACTCTAAGTTTTCCACACTTCCTGTTGGCTTTGCAATATTAATTCTTGCCATTTAAATCCCTCTCTATTCTTTACATATTATAACAAAATATATAATTATATTCAATCTTTTATTTCACTTATCATAAACCAACGACAGCCATAAGCACAATTATTTTTTATATAATCTTCAACTTTATCAACATCATTGATTGGTTTAAAATTTTTATTAGTTTTACTATTAAATCCCTTAAGCCGTAATTTACTGTAGGCTATATCTCCGACAATATAATCAAAATCATCAAAGTAATCAGTTAATTTTTCTTCTAATTCAGTTATATCAAGTGCATCTTTATAATTGTTCATAACTTGATATTTTCTATTATTAATTGTTATTACTTCCATAAACCCTCCTATATAACACTAAATATGATAATGGCTAGAATACTAAATGATGTGAATATAACACTCATTAAAAGTAAAATATCAACATAACCATTACCCGTTGTAACATTTTTTAGATTACCTAGTAAAGAATCTTTTAAATCATCTTCTCTTGTTAGACTATTATAGTCAACCCCAAAATAATCATAGGCTTTATTTTGAGCTAAATTTATTTCTTTACTATTCATATCTTTTAAGTCAGACAAACCTACCCCAACATATTCTAATGCTTTTAAATTTAAATTCTCACTAATAGTAGCTCCTAAATCTCTCGTAACATCTAATTCATTTAGTTTAGAATAATAATATTTTTCAATAGCTAAAGCATCATTATGCATTAAATAACTATATGAGATTCGATAAAAATCTTTAGTATGAGAAGTATAAGCTAAATCTAAAAATTCTTCTTCATCTTGAAATGATACACCTACATTAATTTTTTTAGCTATAAACATATCTATTAAATATTTTAAAGTAATTAAAAAATAAGGATTAGGTATTTTAATTTTTCTTTTATCATTTTCTATTTCGAAATTATAAAAATTTAAAAATTCTTCTTTAAATAGCGCAATATCTGTTTTGCTCATACCATATTTGCTTAAATAATTAATAAAAGCTACACTATCCTTCTTTTTATATAAATCTAAAATATCTTCACCATAAATTAATATTAATAATCTAATTGCAATCACAACAAAGGAATTATATAAAATACTATCTTTATCTTCTACACTAGAAAGAAAAGACTTGAAAGCATTA
The DNA here is from genome assembly GCA_948750805.1 of uncultured Bacilli bacterium. The sequence continues at coordinate 1,830 of CAPZYV010000093.1, forward strand.
TCTAAAGCAATATTTATAAAGATATCTTCCTTCATATGATTCACCTAGTCTATTATATCATATTTAAAACCCTTTTAACAATTATCAAATTATGTAAATATATTTACATTTTATTAACTTATGAATTATTATTTAATAAAATTAAAAAAGCACCCTATCCTCGAGGGCATTTAAAGCCAAAAGAGAGTTTGGAAATAGGATGGGTGCTATAGAGAATTATCTCTACAATTTAATTTTATATTTACTCCTAGTAATAGTCAATAAAATTCGCTCGACAAAATTTGCAAGAAATTAAATTTAGATATTGGACATTCATTTTAGACAAAATTTTATTTTTTACATAAAATATAATAGGTGATTAATTATGTGTCCAAATCGAAATTGTGGTGGAGGTTTATTTACTATTTTAGCAATATTTGCATTATCAATATTAATTTTTTATCAAATTATAATTACTTTAATCTTGCCACTTAGATTTAATCTCTTTGTATTATTAATTGAAGTATTTTTATTATTCTTCTTGTTATATCGGATTATATATCCTCGGTGTTAGGATTTAATGACAATACTAACTTTTCAGTTTTAAAAATATAGTCAAGCATTTTTCTAATACGTCTTTGGATAATCATTTCATTTCCTTCGATATTTATAGCAGGTGGAATACTAATAACAATTGAAAATAATTTTTTTTCATTATCCTTTAGAGGATAATTTTTTAAATACTTGTTCAATAAAGTTTCAAAATCTAAATTCATATACTCTTTTTGATAAAAGGTTATTAAATCTAAAATGGGAGAATCAATTTTAGATTTTTCCCAACTTATTAAATAATCTTTGTTATTTTTGATAAAATGGTCAGTTTCTAAATTATTATGGATAAAAGCTACTCTTTCTTTTAAATCATTTTTGGCACTATCATACCATTTGTCTAACTCTTCACTACAAAAATCAAGAGCAGCAAATATTTTATACATATTTCTTACTAGTAAATAATGGCTTGGACTATGATATATTTCTTCTATTAAAATATTATATAAGTTATCATAATAATTTTTAGTATACATAATATTGTTTTTTAAATTTTCATAAATTTCTTTATATTTATCTTCCGTAACTTCTTTATAATAAGTTGTTTTGTTATGTAAAAGAGAAATTAATTCTATCATATCTAAAGCTTTCTGTTCTTTAGGCATATCTACTTCCGGCAAGTATTCAAAAACATTGACTAGCTCCCGATTATTGTCAATTAATTTTGGAAAATAATCAAAATTACGACTAAGTAAATAATTATAAGCTTCTTTTACTTTATCATTATTTTTTTCTTTTATAACATACGAGCCACTTGTGGATTCAATAATAGTAATATTTTTTCTTTTAGTGTACCGATATGGTTTATATAATTCTTTTATTTCTTCAATTGCATTATTCATTTTTATCAGGAATAATTAATTTATCGCCACTTACTAGCTCATTTAAATCATTATATTCTGATAAAATATTTAGGTTCGAGTTATACATTGTACAAATTGTTTCGACTGATTCTCCATCGCTTACCATATGAATATGATAAGTAGCATAGCCATCTTCACTTCCATTAATACTATTAATTATAGTTTCTTCGTTTACAGTTTCTATTTTTTCTTCAGATGTTGTTTCGATTATATTTTCAGTTTCAATAGTTGGTACAGCTACTGGAACTCTATTCTCATCTTTACTTTCATCATTTTCTTCTATTTCTTTAGGTGTTTCTTTTTCTTCTAAAAGTTCACTAGCATCACGGAATAATTCTTCCTGTGGTTCAGCTTCAACCTCTTTTTTACTAGCTATGACATTAAAATCAATGTTGACACGCAAAATATTATTTTCAACAACTTCATAAGTAAAATCATCAATCATAAATTCTAAAGTATCAGTATCAATATCTTCCGTTAAATCAATTACAAAAGGTAAAACATAAGAAAAAGCTTCTTTATTAACACTTACTTCATGACTTTTAAAATCTCCTGTAATAATAAAGTTACCGTTTAATGAGTTATCTTCGATATTAATTTCATGCTCTAAACTAATACTGGTAATTTCATATAACTTTTTTTCAAATTCAATATCCTTGGTAAAAGGTATTTTACAATTCATCTAATCATCTCCTAAAAAATAGTATGTTTCTTTTTATAAATTATGCTAAAACAGGTATAAATAAATTGACTTTTGCCATATAATATGGTAAAGTTTTATAAGTAAAACAAATTTTGGAGGTGGCAATATGGCAAAGAAAGTTACAACAAAGAAACCTTTATCAGGAAACAAAAGAAGTCATGCACTTAACGCAACAAAAAC
>CAPZYV010000094.1 GCA_948750805.1 uncultured Bacilli bacterium
TAAGTTTAATTATAATATCAATTATTATTATAAGTATATCTATATATAGTTTAAGGAGGACAAGCTATGACCATTTTTAAAACATTTTTAAAAGTATTAAATAAATATAAAATTACAATTATTATGTATGCAGTTATCCTAATCTTTTTTGCTGGTTTTAATATGAAAAGTAATGATAATAATATTAATTTTGTCGCCAGCAAACCAGATATATTAATAGTTAATAACGATACAGAAGAAGGTATTACTAAAGATTTAATTAATTATTTAAAGGCTAATAATAATTTAAAAAATATAAAAGAGGATAGTGATGCAATAGATGATGCGCTATTTTATCGGGATGTTAATTATATAGTCTATATTCCAAATAATTTTAGAATAGATTTTTTAAGAGGGAAGAACCCTCAAATAGAAGTAAAATCCACTGGAGATTATAATGCTAGTTTAGCTGAAATGATGGTAAAAAAGTATCTTAAATTAGCTAATATTTATAATAAAAGTAATTTATCAGAAAGAGAAATTATAAAAAATATTAATGAAGTAATAAGTACAAAAAGTGAAATAGAACTAACAACAAAACTTGATACAGAACTTTTAACTAAAGTAAGTAGTTATTATAATTTTACCAATTATTGTTTTTTAGCATCAGCTTTATATATAATTTGTTTAATTTTATCAAGTTTTAGAAATGAATTAGTTAATAAAAGAACGATAATAAGTTCTCTTCCTTATCAAAAATTTAATTTAAAACTTCTTTCTTGTAATATTTTCTTTGCCACTTTTTTATGGTTATTTTATGTTTTATTGAGTGTAATTCTATTTGGTAGTATTATGTTTACAATTCATGGTTTATTATATATTTTAAATTCATTTATATTTATGATATTTACCGTTACTTTAGCATTTTTAATTGGTAATTTATTACGGAATAAAGAAGCTATAAATGGAATTGTAAATGTTATAGCACTCGGTACTAGTTTTCTATGTGGAGCTTTTGTTCCGATGGAATATTTACCTACAAGCGTCTTAAATATAGCTCATGCTTTACCATCATATTATTTTATTAAAAATAATAACTTAATTAAAAATTTAGAAATATTTAATTCTCCTAATCTAAAACCCTTAATTATAAATATTATTATCATTATCCTATTTAGTATAATATTTGTTATTTTAAATAATGCTATAATGCGTAAAAAACAAAAAATAAGTTAGATAAACTTGAATTTATCAATAAATAGACTTAATCTAAGATTATACTAAACCATAACAGGTAGGCATTCAATGAACCAAGTTGAATACTACCTTTTTTATTATATGAAAAGTTCATCATACATAAATTATAAGTTATTTTTAATCTTCATGAATATTTTTCTTGTTAAGCATTAGAAATCAATGCTATAATATTAGTGAAAAGAGTTGTTATAAATGGAAATAATTTTAGGTAAATCAGCCGGATTTTGTGGTGGTATAATCGCTGCGGTAACAAACGCTGAAAAAGAACTTAAAAACACTTCTAAACTATACTGTTTAGGTGAATTAACGCATAATAAAGAAGTATTAACTGATTTAGAAAGTAAAGGATTAGTAATTATAGATAATATAAAAGAAGCTCATAAAAAAGTTTTATTTCGTGCTCACGGTGTTACTAAAGAAATATATGAGGAAGCCGAAAAACTCAATATTGATGTAATAGATTCTACATGTAAAAAAGTATTAGCTATTCATGAATTGGCAGAATCTTATGCTAAAGATGGTTATTATATAATTTTAATTGGTGAAAAAGAACATCCTGAAGTTATAGGGACATTTAGTTTTTGTGGAAATTTTAAAAGTAAAATAAATGATATTAATGACATAGATATAGCTATTGAAGACATCAAAAAATCTCAATTAGAAAAAGTATTAATAATAGCCCAAACAACTTTTAATAGTCATGAATTTGATGAAATAATAAATATCATAAAAGCAAAAATTAATTCTAAAATAACTTTAGAAATTAAAAAAACTATATGTGACGCTACAGAAACTAGACAAAAAGAAACCAAAGAGTTAGCTAGTAAAGTTGATTATATGATTATAATTGGTGGTAAGAAAAGTTCTAATTCAAATAAGTTGTTTGAAATAAGTAAAGAATATTGTAAAAATGCTATTATGATAGAAACTTATCATGAATTAGACCGTAGTTATATTCGTAATTATAATAAAATAGGAATTATGGCTGGAGCATCAACACCTAGAAAAAGCATTGATGAAGTGATTTTATTTTTAAATGATAAATTATAATCTTGCACAAATATCTTAATTGTTTTAAAATGAAAATAGAGGAGGAAGAAAAATGTTAGAAAATAAAGTAGCCATCATAACAGGTGGAACAAGGGGAATAGGATTTGCTACAGCAAAATTATTTTTAGAAAATAAAGCTAAAGTAGCAGTATTTGGTAGTCGTGAAGAAAGTGTTAATAAAGCAATTCAAGAACTTAAAGAAATAAATGAAAATTTTGAGGTTATTGGTTTAGCTCCCACTCTTCATAGTAGTGAATCAGTTAAAGAAGCTTTTCTAAAAGTTAATGATGCTTTTGGAAAAATTGATATATTAGTAAATAATGCTGGTATGTCTTCATCAACACCACTTTTAAATTATACCGAGGAAGAATATGATAAAATTGCTAATTTGAATATGAAAGCAGTATTTGTATGTTCTAAAGAAGTAGTACCATTTTTAAGCATTACTAAAGGCGTAATTTTAAATACTAGTTCAATGGTAAGTATTTATGGTCAACCATCAGGTGTAGTGTATCCCACAAGTAAATTTGCAGTAAATGGTCTTACTAAATCATTAGCAAGAGAATTAGCTCCAATGGGCATTCGAGTTAATGCAGTAGCGCCTGGTATAACTGAAACAGATATGGTAAAAAATTTACCTGAGACAATGATTGAACCATTAATTAAAACTATACCTTTAGGTCGAATTGGAACTCCACAAGATATAGCTAATGCCTTTTTATTCTTAGCAAGTGATATGGCAAGTTATATTACAGGTAATATTTTAAGTGTAGATGGCGCTGCTCGTAGTTAATTCAAAAATAAATTGTATTACTAAATTGTAAGATTTTTGGAATAATAATTATGATATAATTATTGTACTGAAAAGAGGTAATAAGATGAGCTATTTATATGCCATAAAAACAGCTATAATTATTTTTCCGATTATAGCTTTTATTTTGTTAATTCCTTACATTTTATATGAATATCATAAATATGGCTCTATTTATTATTTGCGAGCAGGAATTATCTATTCTTTTATTTTATATTTATTAGTAATATTTTTTCTAGTAATATTGCCACTTCCAACTTTTGAAGAAGCTTTAAACATAAAAGGGTCTCACTATAATTTAATACCATTTAAATTTATCCGTGAATTTATTAATGACACTAGTTTAGTAATAACAAATCCTAATACTTACCTTAAAGCTTTAACAGAGCCTTGTTTTTATGTCGTTATATTTAATGTTTTAATGACAATTCCTTTTGGGATGTATTTAAGATATTTCTTTAAATGTAGTTTAAAGAAAACAGTTTTTTATACTTTACTTTTAAGTATGTTTTTTGAATTTACGCAGGGTACTGGTTTATATTTTATATATCCAAATCCATATCGTCTTTGTGATATTGACGATTTAATCCAAAATACCTTAGGTGGTTTTTTAGGTTATTTTCTAATTGGCTCATTTAAATTTTTACCATCGCGTGAGGAAATTGATTATGAAGCAAAAGTGAGAGGACAAGTTGTTTCTGGTTTTAGACGCATAACGATATTTTTACTAGATTTATTTATCTATTTAATATTCTTTTTAATTACATCTATATTTATTAAAAAATATAATTTTTTAATTTCTTTTGGTTTATATTATGGATTGATTCCTTTAATACTTCATAATCGTACTTTAGGAATGAAATTTTTAAATGTTAAAATGAATTATAAATGGTATGGCTTTATTATAAATATAATACGTACTTTATTTACCTGTTTTTATTATTTTTATTTACCATTC
>CAPZYV010000095.1 GCA_948750805.1 uncultured Bacilli bacterium
ATACTATTGCCAGTATTATAAATATTATAGCGCCTATAATTATTTCTTTTTTATGACTTTTTCTTATTGTTTCAAATTTCATATTTACTTTCTCCTATTTTTTTATTTTACTACTTCTCTTTTTTTATTTCATTACTTTCGACAAAACATGTCAAAACATCTATTACATTAATAGGCTCATATCTACTTTAAAAAAACATGATTCTTCTATCATATATTTTTAGTATACAATATTACTGATTATTTTTCAATATTTTTATATTATTTTCTAAACTAACAATTTAATTGTTCTATATTTTAATAATCGAAAAGTATTTAGCAATTTTAATTCATCTTAAATCAATAATCAAGTAATTTAAAAAATCTTTTTGCTTTATGTTTATCTAATGAACTATCAACAAATTTAATACTTTGTTCACTTTCTTTTAAGTTTTTATATTTGACAGTTTCACATAGGTGTTTAGCAACACCAATACTACCATCAAAAAAGCTAACATCATTTAATACTCCTTTTATTTCATCTTTTATTAAAGGATAATGAGTACAACCTAAAACTACATTTTTAACACCTTTAAATTGTTTTATATTTTTATTTAAATACTTTTTAATTAATTCTTTATTATTTTGTTCAATTAAATTAGCTAGTCCTACACACTCATAAATAATTGTTTCATGATTATCATATTGTTGGTATAATTCTTTAAATTTAAATGATTCTATTGTTCCTTTTGTTGCCATGATTAAAGTTTTACCATTAACTGAAGCTAGTTTATAAGCAGGTTCTATGGCTATTATTGGCACATTAAAATTATTTCTTAAAGCATCTTTACATATTGCACTAGCTGTATTACAGGCTATAACAATAATTTGACAACCATTACTTAATAAATATTCTACAATTTCCTTTGTAATATTTATTAATTCTTTTTCACTTTTATCACCATAAGGATTATTAATTGAATCACTATAATAAATATATTTATAATTAGGCATTAATTTAAGTATTTCTCTAAAAACTGTAACACCACCTATGCCTGAATCAAATATTCCAATCATAAAAAAACACCTCTATAAAATTATACGCCAAAAATAGTTTTATTTATTTTAAATTTTGTATTATAATATATATGAGAGTGATATTATGAATATAGGAATATTTACTGATGCATATGAACCTCATATATCAGGCGTAACTACTAGTATTAAAATGTTAAAAGAAGCTCTAGAAGCTATGGGCCACAATGTTTACATTGTAACAGCTAATTTAACTAATCATAAATTCATATATGATAAAAAAAATAAAATAATATATATTCCTGGTATAAAAACAGGTATTTATAATACCAGATTAACTAATATTTATTCTAAAAAAGCTTTTAATATTATTAAAGAGTGGAATCTTGATATAATCCATAGCCAAACTGAATTTGGTATAGGAGCATTTTCTCGTATAGTAAGTAAAAAACTAAATATACCTGTCGTTCACACTTATCATACATTATATGAAGATTATGTCTATTATGTAACTCATGGTTTTTTTGATAACTTAGGTAAAAAATTAGTTATCAAAATCACTAAATATTTCTGCGATAAAAAATGTAATGAATTAATTGTACCCACTACTAAAATCAAAGATTTATTTATAAATAAATATCATATGACGAGAAATATAAATGTTATTCCAAGTGGTATAGATACTAAAAAATTCGAACTTAATTTAAATATTGAAAAAAATTTAAAAAAAATACGTAGAGAATATAAGATTAAAAATACTGATTTTATAATCGGTTCAGTTGGGCGTATTGCTAAGGAAAAAAGTTTTGATGAAGAAATAAAAACTATTAAAAAGCTTATAGATTTAAACAATAATATCAAACTTATGATTATTGGCGATGGCCCCGAATTAGAAAATCTTAAGAATTTAGTTAAAGATTTAAATATTGAAAAAAATGTAATTTTTACTGGGAAGATAAATTATGACTTAATTCCTAGCTATTACAATTTATTTAATATTATGGTAAGTTTCTCTAAAACTGAAACCCAAGGTTTAACTATAATTGAAGGGCTAGCTTCATCTTTACCAGTAATATGTATTAAAGATGAAAGTTTTGAAGCTATGGTACTAAACGATTATAATGGTTATTTATTTAAAAATACAGAAGAATTTATTAATTTAACTCTTAAATTAATAAGTAATCAAAAGTTATATGATAAAATGTGTATAAATGCTAAAAATAGTGTTCATAAGTACTCAAAAGAAGTTTTTGCAAGTGATGTATTAAAAGTTTATAGTAAGGCTATAACAAACTATAAGTAGTTATATATAGATTATTAGTAGTTAAATATTCAATAACGAACTTGTTATTTTTTATAACAACTAATAACTATGTTATTATAACTACTTTTTTTATGTTTTTATTTATTTAATTAACATAAAACTCTAACTAGTTTATATCTTTTGGCTGTAATTGTCTTGTTTTTAGTTCTCTACAACATATGAATTTAATATATTAGTTATCTTGATATAATATTCTTTTTCTAGCATTTAAAAAAACTACCTGAAAATTACTATAACATAAATTAAATCCAAAATTTGTCAAACCATGAAAAAGCCAAAATAAAACTGGTATTTTTTTACCAGCTTATTATTGTTAATTTTTTTTCTTATCTTTACTCTTCTTTTTATCTTTATCTTCAACTTTTGGAAGAGCTGCTTTACGAGATAAATTTAATCTTCCACGATTATCAAAGCCTAATGCTTTAACGATAATCTTATCACCAACTGACACTATATCTTTTGGTTTATCAACACGTTTATTATCAAGTTCTGAAACATGTACTAAGCCTTCACATCCTGACCATAATTCTACAAAACAACCAAAATCTTCAACCTTAACAACTTTACCTGTGTAAATTGTATTTACTTCTACTTCTCGAACTACTTCTTCAATCATTTTACGAGTTTTAGCAATAATTTCAGCATCAGTGTGATAAATAATTACTCTACCATCATCTTCAATATCTACTTTAACAGCATCTTTATCATTAACAGTCTTGACATTACTAGATTCTAAGATAATTTTGGTAATCATTTCTCCACCACGACCAATAACATCTTTAATCTTATCTGGATTAATTTTAAATGTATCAATCTTTGGTGCATATTTAGATAAACTCTTTCGAGGCTCTTGAATACAATCTTCCATTACATCTAATATTTCCATCCGAGCTTTTTTAGCTTGATTTAATGCTTCTTTTAGAATTTTTTCAGTTACACCTTTAATCTTAATATCCATTTGTAAAGCACAAATTCCCTTACGAGTACCTGCTACTTTAAAATCCATATCTCCCATATGGTCTTCAAGTCCTTGGATATCAGTTAAAATTGTATGTTTCTTTTTATCTTCACTTTCAATTAATCCCATTGCTATACCCGCGACTGGAGATTTAATAGGAACACCCGCGGCCATTAGACTTAAACATCCTGCACAAATTGTTGCTTGACTACTAGAACCATTTGATTCTAATATTTCGCTTACAACTCTAATTGTATAAGGAAATTCTTCTTCACTAGGAATTACTTGAGCTAAAGCTCTTTCACCTAACGCTCCATGACCAATCTCTCTTCTACCAGGTGCGCCATATCTACCTGTTTCACCAACTGAGAAAGAAGGAAAATTGTAATGCAACATAAATCTCTTTGTATCTTCTAAACCCAAACCATCAAGAATTTGATGTTCACCAATTGCTCCTAAAGTAGTAGTAGCTAAAGATTGCGTTTCTCCTCTTGTAAATACTGCAGAACCATGCGTACGAGGAAGTAAATCAATCTCACATGAAAGTGGTCTAATTTCATCCATTTTTCGACCATCTGGTCTAATTTTTTTATTAGTAATTAATTCTCTAACTAATTTAGCTTCTAACATATTAACTAGTTTAGTTACTTGTTTAATTCTTTCATCTAAATCTTCACTAGTTTCATATTCTTCAGTAAAATGTTCAATTGTATTTTCTTTAACTTTATCAATAG
>CAPZYV010000096.1 GCA_948750805.1 uncultured Bacilli bacterium
AGAGAGAATTGAATATTATCTAACTTATTTAATCAATCTTTCTATTTATTTCTCTCATTTTAAATTATCTAAATTATTATCTAATCTACCCATAATTAATATTGAGTAGAAAAACTTTTTTAATTATTTAAGTATAAATATGATGTTATTTTTTAATTTCTTACTTTCCATATAATACTATATCGTTTCATATTTTTACCATACATTAATTTTACCACTAATTTTGTTGTTTTTAAATGATAAATTGACATACTTTATTAATTATAGTACTATTTTAATATAAAGGAAGTGTTAAAATGTGCGGAATAGTAGGTTACATTGGTAATAAAAAAGCAAGCTCTATTTTAATAAATGGGCTTAAAACTTTAGAGTATCGGGGTTATGACTCAGCAGGTATTGCGTTACTTAATAATAATAAAATTGATATTTTTAAAGAAAAAGGACGCGTCAATAATATATTAGAAAATAATAATATTATTTCAGAAGCAACAAAAGGTATTGCTCATACAAGATGGGCTACTCATGGTAAGCCAAGTAAAGAAAATGCTCATCCTCATACTGATAATAGTGAAAAGTTTGTCGTTGTACATAATGGTATTATTGAAAATTATTTAGAACTTAAAAATTTCTTAATAGAAAAAGGTTATACTTTTAAGTCAGATACTGATACAGAAGTTATACCTAATTTAATGCATTATTATTATGAACAATCAAAAAATAAGCTTGATTCTTTTAATAAGGTTTTAAAAGATTTAAAAGGAAGCTATGCTATTTTATTAGTATCAACAGAGTTTCCTGAAATGTTAGTAGGCAAGATGCATAGTCCACTTGTCATCGGTGTTGGTGAAAATGAAACTTTTTTAGCTTCAGATATTCCAGCAATACTAGATTATACGAAAAAATTTTATTTTTTAGATGATGGCGATGTAGCTGTTGTAACAGAAAATATAGTTACTTTTTATAATGATAATTTAGAAACTCATAAAGAATTAAAAGAAATTGATTGGGATAAAAATGCAGCGGATAAAAATGGTTTTGAGGACTATATGTTAAAAGAAATATTTGAACAGCCAAATGCTATTAAAGAGACGTTAGCTGGTAAAATAGTTCTTAATCAACAATGTAAATTTTTAGATTTAAATATAAATAAAGCTGATTTAGAAACTATTAATAAAATTTATATTATCGCTTGTGGTACGGCAATGCATGCTGGTTTAGTTGGAAAACGAGCAATTGAAAAATTATGTGGCATTACTACTATTGTAGATGTTGCTAGTGAATTTAGATATAATTCTCCTTTAATAGATAAAAATACTATGTGTTTATTTATTAGTCAATCAGGAGAAACTGCTGATACAATAGCTGCTCTTAAACTGGCAAAGGCTAAAGGTGCAAGAACTATTGCAGTTACTAATGTTGTTGGCTCTTCAATAACTCGAGAAACAGATAATGTTTTATATACTCATGCTGGTCCAGAAATAGCTGTTGCTTCAACTAAAGCTTATGTGTCTCAAGTAGCAACACTTGTTACCTTAGCAATTTATTTTGCAGAATTGTTAAATAAAAATAATGCTTTATTAGAAAAATTAAAAAAAGAGTTGCTAGATTTACCTGCGAATATAAATATTGTACTAGACATGAAAAATAAATTTCATGATATTGCAAAAGAAATGTCAGGTCTTTTTGATACTTTCTATATAGGCAGAGGTAATGACTATAATATAGCTTTGGAAGGTTCTTTAAAATTAAAAGAAATTTCTTATATACATAGTGAAGCTTATCAGGCTGGCGAACTTAAACATGGCCCAATAGCTTTGATTGAAGATGGCACCTATATACTTGGTATTATTACTAACTCTAATATTGCTGAGAAAACCTTAAGTAATTTGGAAGAAGTTATTACGAGAGGAGCTAACGTAATTTTGGTTACTTCTTTAGATATTAATACCAATAAAATGCGAATAATAAATATTCCGGAAGTTGATGAAATTATTGCTCCAATACTTGCTATTATTCCTCTTCAATTAATTGCTTATTATATTGCGAAAGAAAAAAATCTAGATGTTGATAAACCTAGAAATTTAGCTAAATCAGTAACTGTTGAATAAAATAACAACTAAGAAATCTTAGTTGTTTTCAGTATAGGCTTTTTTATATTTCTCTGTTTTTATATCATCTATCCACTCTTTATTATTTATATACCAATTTATGGTTTCTTTAATACCACTTTCAAAGTTATAAGTTCTTTTCCAGCCTAAGTCTTTTTCTACTTTAGAAGAATTTATAGCATATCTTAAATCATGTCCCGGTCTATCTGTAACAAAAGTTATTAAAGATTCAGGTTTATTTAATTCTTTTAATATGGTTTTTACTACTTCTAAATTAGATTTTTCAGAGTGGCCACCTAAATTATATACTTCGCCATTTTTTCCATTTCTTACGATTAAGTCAACTCCAACATTATGGTCATGAACATGTATCCAATCGCGAATGTTTTCGCCTTTACCATAAACTGGAATTGCCTCATTATTTAATGCTTTACTAATTACTACAGGAATAAGTTTTTCAGGAAACTGGTATGGACCATAATTATTAGAACATCTAGAAATGGTAACAGGCAGATTAAAGGTTCTTTTATAGGCTAAAACAAAAAGGTCAGCACTGGCTTTTGATGAAGAATATGGGCTTGATGTATGTAATGGTGTACTCTCGATAAATAGTAATTCTGGTTTATCAAGAGGTAAATCGCCATATACTTCATCAGTTGATACTTGATGATATCTAGTTATGGGATGAGATGAATCTTTCATCATTTTTACAGCATTTAATAAATTTACAGTGCCAATTACATTGGTTTCAACAAAAATATTAGGATTTTTAATAGAATTATCGACATGAGATTCTGCAGCAAAATTTATTACATAATCAAATTGTTCTTTTTGAAATAAATTATTTAATTCTGCACTATTTCTAATATCCATTTTAACAAACTTAAAGTTATTTTTATTTTCTAATGATTTAATATTATTATAATTCCCTGCATAGGTTAGCGCATCTAAACAAACAAAATAATCATGAGGATATTTTTCTGTTACATAATGAAGATAATTACTTCCAATAAATCCTGCTCCACCAGTTATTAAAAATTTCATATAGTATCCCTTTCTAATAATGATAATAAATATTTACCATAGTCTGTTTGTTTTAATTCATGACCTAACTTTCCTAAATCTTCATCACTAATATATCCTTTACGCCATGCTATTTCTTCTAAACACGCAATATGTAATCCTTGCATGTTTTGGACAGTTTCAATAAAAGTGCTTGCTCTTAACATATTAGATGGAGTTCCAGTATCTAGCCAAGCCATTCCTCGACACATTATTTCTACTTTTAATTTTTTTCTTTTTAAATATTCATTGTTAATAGAAGTTATTTCTATTTCTCCACGTGCTGAAGGTTGTACTTCTTTAGCTATTTTTATAACATCATTATCATAGAAATATAGTCCAGGTACAGCATATTTTGATTTAGGATTTTTAGGTTTTTCCTCAATTGATAAAACATTATAATCTTTGTCAAATTCTACAACACCAAAGGCAGTTGGGTCATTAACAGCATAGTCAAATATTATGGCGCCTTCTTTTAAATTACTAGCGCTTTCTAAAATTTCAGTTAAACCATTACCATAGAAAATATTGTCGCCTAAAATTAAACATACATTATCTTTTCCTATAAACTCTTCTCCAACTATAAAAGCATCAGCTAAACCTCGTGGCTCATCTTGAACTTTATAAAAAATCTTAATACCTAGTTTTGAACCATCTCCTAGAAGATTTTTATATGAATCTATAGCATCTGGAGACGATATTAATAAAACTTCAGTGATTCCTGCCATTAATAAAACAGATAATGGATAGTAAATCATTGGTTTATCATATATTGGTAACAATTGTTTTGATACTGGTATTGTCATAGGATAAAGTCTAGTTCCTTTACCTCCAG
>CAPZYV010000097.1 GCA_948750805.1 uncultured Bacilli bacterium
TGTCTTGCTGATACACCAATACTTACTTTCATAAATAACATCTCCTATCATTTTACCTACTAATTATAACATGTATAATTTACCTAATTCAATCATAAGTTTAAATGAATTATGAAAAAAGGAGATTTTATATGAATTCAAATTATTATTCAAATCCAACTTATCCAAACGTAAACACAAGTGGATTTCAAGCTACCGCAATGGGTGGAGCTGCATCTATGCCAAGTTCTAATACAAATAATACCAGCAACAATGGTTTAGCCACTATGCAAGCTACTAATAACATGCTTGCGATGGAACAATCTTACATCGAAAACATATTAAGACTTAACAAAGGGAAATTAGCTACGTTTTATATGTCATTTCCTGATTCTGTTGAATGGAGAGATAAAACATTTACTGGTATTATTGAAGCCGCAGGTCGTGACCACATAATAGTAAGCGATCCTAAAACAGGTAGATGGTACTTACTTCTTATGATATATCTTAACTACGTTGATTTTGATGAAAAGATTAATTATAGCCCAGAATACTATCCAGGTAATTAATTTTATTAACTTGTAAATATTATCTACTTTTGCTATAATCTAAATTAGAATAGAGGTAGATAAATATGTGGATTATAATTACTGTTTTTATTATTGGTATTATATTATTAATATATAATATATATCATGACAAAATTAAGTTTTTAATAATTAGACTTGATAATATAGAAGAAAAAATAAATAGTACTTTAATAAAAAGAAAAGAACTGATAAAAGAATCTGAAAAAATAATTAAAGATGTTGTTAAAACTGAAAAAGAAATTTATAGTGGACTATCAGAAATAAATAATAAAAATATGAACATGATGGAATTAGATAGAAAATTATTAATCCATATAAATGAATTTCATCTAATTAAAGATAAATACCAAAAGCTTCAAAAAAATACAGATTTTCAAAAAATTTCTTTTGCAATAACAGAAACAGAAGATCTACTTAATGCATATAAAGATTATTATAATGATAATGCTGGAAAATATAATAAATTAATTAAACAATTTCCAATTATACTAATAACACTATTAAAAGGAAGGAAAGAAAAATTATTTTTTGATAAAAAAAGTAGTAACGATAATGACTACAATGATTTTAAGTACTAAGGAGAGATTAAAATTTAATCTCTCCTTTGCTATGTTCTATTAAATATTTATTAGCTTTAGAAAAAGGTTTACTTCCAAAAAATCCATTATATGCTGAAAGTGGTGATGGATGAGCTGATTCAATTACGTAATGATTAGGGTTAGTTATCATTCTTTTTTTATCCCTAGCTTGTCTTCCCCATAATATAAATACTACGTTATCTAACTTATCATTTATTTGTTTTATAACATAATCCGTAAATATTTCCCATCCAATATCTTTATGGGAATTTGCTTTATCTTTTTCAACTGTAAGCACGGTATTAAGTAAAAATACTCCTTGCTTTGCCCAATCAGATAAATCTGTATCGCATCTTTCTATTCCTAAGTCTTCTTTAAGTTCTTTAAATATATTTCTAAGAGAAGGTGGTGTTCTAACTCCTCTTCTTACCGAGAAAGAAAGTCCCATAGCTTCTTTTTCACCATGATATGGATCTTGTCCTAATATAACTACTTTTATATCTTTAAAATCAGTTAACTTAAAAGCATTGAACAAATCTTGCGCAGGAGGAAAAATAGTTTTAGAAAGTCTTTCTTCCTTTACGAATTCCTTTATGTATTTAAAATAACTTTTTTTCATTTCTTCTTGTAATACTTCATCCCAACTATTATTAAACATATAACTACCTACCTTACTATTTATTTTTCTTTATTTTTACCATAACTGGATAATGATCACTTGGAAATATACCATTATACTTATCAGTTATTAAAGATGACTCTTCTGTTTCTAAATTAGATGATAAAAAAACATAATCAATTGGTTCTTTCCTATCAATGTTTCTATAAGAACTACCAAAATTTATAGGTTTCGTTGATGCTAATTTATTTTCTTTTCTAAACCTTTCAAGAACGCCTGTTAATTTCATATTAAAGTCGCCCATCACAATAACATCTTCATCATCTTGTTTTTCTAAATCGATTATTTCACTTAATACTTCTAACTGTAACTTTCTATTATAATTAAAAAGATTATCTAAGTGGGTATTTATAATCAAGTATTTATCTTTATTATTTATAACATGAACAATGGTACATATTCTTGGAAAAAAGTCCAAAGGAAACCTACCGCCTTTTTTATATATGTTATTAGATAAAGAATAAGTGTTAGAATTAACTAATTCAAACATTTCTTTTCTTAGTAAAATACTATTATATTCATCTGATATTCCAGCACTTCCTCTTGCATCACCAATGAAGTAAAACTCATTTAACTTTTCTTCTAAATATTCTTTTGTTCTTGGTGTTAATTCTTGTGTTCCAATTACATCAAGTTTTTTATTTCTTATTAATTCTATCGTAGCAGCCGTCCTTTTTATCCAGTTTTTGGATGAAGCTGGTGAATAAGAATTTTTCATGTTAAATGTCGCAACAATCATAATGAATATCTCCTTTCTATAATTATATGCTCATTTCCTAACGCCTATATAATAACACAAAAGAATTATTTTTTAAACAAAAAGAGACTTATTTATGATAAGCCTCATTATTTATTATCTTAAAAGATCTATATATTTGTTCTAATAATAATATTCTAAATAATTGATGTGGAAAAGTTAAGTCTGAAAAAGATAAAGAATAGTTAGATCTATTTAATACGTCTTTTGATAATCCGTTAGATCCACCAATTACAAATACTATGTTTTTAGTAATATTTTTATCTATAAAGCTTGATAATTCTACTGAACTTAGTTTCTTGCCTAAAACTTCTAAAGTAATTACAAAGTCCGATGTTTTTATTTTAGAAAGAATGTTTTTTCCTTCTTCTAACTTAGTTTTACTAACATCATAATTATAATCTTGCAATTCTATTATTTCTAACTTTGTATACTTAGAAAGTCTTTTTTGATACTCTTTTATAGCATCTATAAAATACTTTTCTTTTATTTTTCCAACGCATATTATCTTTATCATACTTCTATTAAATCCGTTCTTTGTTTTTGTTTTGCAATCATTATATTTTTTACATTTTTATTTTTTGAAGCTAAAACTTCGTTTAATGTATCAAGCGCTGCATCATAAGTATTATTATCATCACTTAAGTGTGCTAAGACAATCGTATTTGTATTATCACCTATAAACTCTGATAAATAATATGCTGCATCAGCATTAGATAAATGCCCTTTATCACTTAATATTCTTTTCTTTAAATGAAAAGGATATCTACCATTCATAAGCATTTCTACATCATGATTACTTTCAAAAATATATAAATTATGATTACTTAATTTTTCAAAATATTTATTATTTATATAACCAGTATCAGTTATATATACTAGTGATTTATCTTCGTTTTTAACAATAAATCCTACTGAGCCTGACACATCGTGTGACGTTTTAATTACGGTTATTTCTAAATCATCTATCATGAAGTTAGGAGTTTCATATAAAACATAATCAAAATCATCAATATATTCGTTTAATAAACTAAGTATTACTTTATTAACATATAATTTAGGATGATATTTTTTTAAAAATACCTTTAATCCTTGGATATGGTCCACGTGGGTATGTGTTATTAATATAGCCTTTATTTCTCTTGGATCCACTTCTAGTTCTTCTAATTTTTCTTCGGTATAAGACTTTGTAACACCAAGATCAATTAAGACCTTGGTGTTTTTTGTTTGTATTAATGTACTATTACCCTTGCTACCACTTGATAAAACTGCAACTTGCATCATCGATATAAAATCATTGGATCCGTTGGAATACCATCTCTGTATGGCATACCATTTCTATATAAACCAAAGTGCAAGTGAGTACCTGTTGCAAATCCAGTATGACCCATTGTACCAATTTGTTGCCCCTTTTGGACCG